>JBDTKD010000478.1:0-12015 GCA_039935515.1 Bradyrhizobium sp. | reverse complement strand
TGAGGCCGCCTGCCAGATCGTGACGCTCTGCGGCACGATATAGGGCCACATGCTGATGCCGAGGCCGGCATAGGACAGCGCGAACAGCAACAGCGTCAGGAAGAATGGCCGGTAGTCCTGCTTGGCGGCGAGGCTCCGCAACACCAGCACGGTCACGGCGACGACCGCGATCGGCACCGGCGCGGTCAGGATGACGTTCGGCCAGGTGAACCAGCGATGCGCGTACTGAACATGGAGGAAGGGCGTGGCGATGCTCACCGCGCCGATCGCGCCGAGCATTGCGAACAACAGCGACCAGCTCAAATGATAGGCTCGGTCGCGAAGCGCGCCCTCGGTCTTCATGACCAGCCACGTCGCACCGAGCAGGGCGTAGCCGACGACCAGCGCCAATCCGGTCAGGATGCTGAACGGCGTCAGCCAATCCCACCAGCCACCGGCATAATGCCGTCCCTCGACATGGATGCCCTGCAGGATGGCACCAAGCGCAATGCCCTGCGCGAGCGTCGCCAGCAGCGATCCGCCGGCGAAGGCGAGATCCCAGCGGTTGCGCTGGCTCTGCGTCGTCCGCCAGCGAAATTCAAAGGCGACGCCGCGGAAGATCAGGCCGATCAGCATCGCAACCATCGGCGTGTAGAGCGCCGGCATCAGCACGGCATAGGCGAGCGGAAACGCCGCCATCATTCCGCCGCCGCCGAGCACCAGCCAGGTTTCGTTGCCGTCCCAGACCGGCGCGACGCTGTTCATGATCACGTCGCGATCGGCCTTCGCCGGAAACAGCGGGAACAGCAGTCCGAGGCCGAGATCGAATCCATCCATCACCACATAGACAAAGACCGCGAACGCAATGATGAACGCCCAGACGGTTGCGATGTCGATCATGGCGGTCATCCGACGGATCCTGCGGCGGCGATGCCGGCGGCCGGCGTGATCCCGGCGGCGCGGGCCGGGATATCGCCGCGCGGTCCCTGTTCGCCGTGATGCGGCGGGATGGCCATCAGCCGGAACAGGTAGGTCAGGCCCGCCGCGTAGACGATGAAGTATACGATCACGAAGGCGAGCAGCGAGGAGCCGACCGCCGGGGCGGCCAGCGGCGAGGCCGAGTCGGGGGTGCGCAGCAGGCCGTAGACCGTAAAGGGCTGCCGGCCGACCTCGGTCGTGAACCAGCCCGCCAGCACCGCGATGAAGCCCGCAGGCCCCATCGCCAGCGCAAACAGATGCAAGGCGCGCCATTGATACAGCAAGCCTCGCCAGCGCGCGTAAAGGCTGAGGACGCCGATCCCCAACATCAAAAATCCGATCCCGACCATGATCCGGAACGACCAGAAGATCACCGGCACCGGCGGCCAGTTTTCCCGCGGTACGGTGTCGAGCCCGTTCAGCGGGGCGTCGAGCGAATGCTTGAGTATGAGCGAGGAGGCTTTCGGAATTTCGACGGAATATCTCACTTTGCCGGCGGCCTGGTCGGGCCATCCGAACAGGATGAGCGGGGCGCCGTCGGGATGGCTGGTGAAATGTCCCTCCATCGCCATCACCTTGGCTGGCTGATACTCCAGCGTGTTGAGGCCGTGCTGGTCGCCGGCGACAATCTGGATCGGCGCGACCAGCATTGCCATCCACATCGCCATCGAGAACATCACCCGCGGCCCGGCCAGATGGGAATCGCGCAGCAGGTGATACGCGCCGACCGCGCCGACGACAAAAGCGGTGGTGAGGTAGGCCGCAAGCACCATGTGCACGAGCCGATAGGGAAACGACGGATTGAAAATGACCCTGAACCAGTCGGCGGCCACGAACTGGCCTTCGGCATTGACGGCGTAGCCGGCCGGGGTCTGCATCCAGGAATTGGCGGAGAGGATCCAGAATGCCGAGATCAGCGTGCCGGTTGCGACCATCAGGGTGGCAAGGAAGTGCAGCCGGTGACCGACGCGCTCGAGGCCGAACAGCATCACGCCGAGAAAGCCAGCCTCGAGAAAGAAGGCGGTGAGCACCTCGTAGGCCATCAGCGGTCCGATCACCGGGCCAGCCTTGTCCGAAAATGCCGACCAGTTGGTGCCGAACTGGTAGGACATCACAATGCCCGACACCACGCCCATGCCGAACGCGATGGCGAAGATCTTCAGCCAATAGTTGAACAGGTTGATGAAGACTTCGCGCCCGGTCCACAGCCACAGCGCCTCGAGCACCGCGAGGTAGCTTGCAAGTCCGATCGAGAAGGCGGGAAACACGATGTGAAACGACATCGTGAATGCGAACTGCGCCCGGGCCAACACCACGGCATTCCAGCCCTCGAACATCGCCGCCATCCACCGTCGCTATTGCGACGCGGACCCTATCACGCGGCGGCCGGCGACGGTACCCGCGGCGCTCGCCCGCGTCCCGTCTTTGACCAATCGTCAGGCCGCAAATACAGAGCGACCCGGAGGGGGGCATCCCGTCCGGGTCGTTGGAGGTTCTTGGGAGGTTGGAAGTGATCAAATCGATGGTGATGGTATAGCGGTCAGATTTTTCCGGATGATGTCGTGGATTGTTTCATTTGTTTCGTGGTTGCTAACATTATCGTAGAGAAGAGTATCGGAGCATCCGCGTGAATTTCACCCAAGTAATTGAATTTGCTATGATTTAGCTCACGCCGCCAGGCTGTCGACGCCGGCGCCCTTGAGCAGGTCGGCGAGTTGCTTGCGGGCGTAAAACATCCGGGTCTTCACCGTGCTTTGCGGAATTCCGATGATCGCGCCGACTTCCTCGACCGACTTCTCATGGTAGTAGACGAGGTTGATGATCTCGCGATGGGCCGGCGACAGCTTGGCGATGCAGGCGCGCAAGATCGCACTGGTGTTGCTGCGGTCGAGCGAAGCTTCGGGCGTATCGGCCGCGTCGGCGATTTCAAGCACGTCCTCCTGATCGATGTCCTCGTGGCGGCGCTGGCGCAGCGCGGTCAGCGCCTTGAAACGGGCGATCGAGAGCAGCCAGGTGGAAACCTGGGAACGCCCTTCGAACTGGGCCGCCGTGCGCCACACGTCGAGGAACACCTGGCTGACCAGATCCTCGGCCATCGAGACGTCGCGCACCATGCGAAGGATGAAGCGATAGACCCGGACATTGTGCCGGCAATACAGGATGTGCATCGCGGTCCGGCCGCCATCGGCGATGCCTTCCAGCAGCATTTCGTCGGAGGTCGCCTGGGCAGCGAGGATGCCCTGGCGGGCTGCGGCATTGATGGCGACGACGTTCTGCATGACCGGCTCCCACTGATCGCCTTGGCGGCGTTTGTTAGCCAAATTGATAGCCAGCGAACGTTTCGGGATGTCTGCATGAAAAGCGGAAAATGGTTTCGTCTGCGGAAAAATTGTTTCGTCACCGCCGCCGCGACGAAACATTCGGACAGGAAATGTGAGCGATTTCAACGATCGCCGTTTCCGG
Organism: Bradyrhizobium sp.; assembly: GCA_039935515.1. Taxonomy (GTDB): domain Bacteria; phylum Pseudomonadota; class Alphaproteobacteria; order Rhizobiales; family Xanthobacteraceae; genus Bradyrhizobium. The sequence goes on along the minus strand of JBDTKD010000478.1, from coordinate 8,595 downwards.
GCCGGTGGCGGCCTGGTCGCGGCGGCGGGGCCTCGTGGTTCGAGACGCCGCGTCCTATGCGCGGCTCCTCACCATGAGGATCTCAGTCCTCATCCAGAGGAGCATCGCGAAGCGATGCGTCTCGAAGGATGAAGCCCCGGGGGCTAGAACGCGGACTACGCCCTGTCGCCGGCGGGCGAGAACAGATATCCGCCGCCCCGGATGGTGCGGATCACCGCGGGCCTGGTCGGATCCGGTTCGATCTTGCGCCGAATTCGCATGATGCGCAGGTCGACGGCGCGATCGAAGGCCTCGCTGTCGCGCGCATTGGCCAATTCCAGCAGCCGCTCGCGCGACAACACCCGCTTCGGATTGGCCGCGAACACCTTGAGCAATCCGAATTCGGAGGCGGTCAGCGGATGTTCGTTGCCCTCGTCGTCGCGCAACGCCTGCGCCTCGAGGTCGAGCCATTTGGTGCCGAACCGCACCAATTGGTCCTTGGCGGCTTTCGCCGCGCCGGCCTCCGACGCTGCTGCGGTCCTTGCCGGCGAACTCCTCCGCAACACCGAGCGGATTCGCGCCATCAGCTCGCGCAGCTCGCAGGGCTTGGCAATGTAATCGTCGGCGCCGATCTCAAGGCCGACCACGCGGTCGATCGGGCTTGCGGTTGCCGTCAGCATGATGACCGGGACATTGGTGCGGCCCTTGAGATCGCGGATGATCGAAAGCCCGTCCTCCTCCGGCATGTTGAGGTCGAGCACCACGAGATCGGGCACGCCGGTTTCGATGGCGCTGCGCAGGCTCTTGCCGCCGTCGCAAAGCGTCACCGCGAAGCCATGCATCTTGAGGTATTCGCCGACCATTTCGCGAGCCGGCGCCTCGTCGTCGACGATGATGATGTGCGGACTTTGGGTCATGTCATGACATCTCCATCGGGCAGTGTCACGGTGAAGGTCGAGCCATGTCCGGGACCAGGACTCTCAGCGGTGATCCGGCCGCCATGCATGTCGATAATGCGTTTGACGATCGAGAGCCCGAGGCCGGTCGAACTCTCCCCGGCGGTCGGTTTGGCGGACAGCCGCTGAAAGCGGCCGAACAGCCGTCCGAGATCCTCCGGGGACAGGCCTGCGCCTTCATCCGCAATGCGGATCACGGTGGTGTTCTGCTCATGGCTCACCAGCAGCGCGATCTTGCCGCCGATCGGGCTGTATTTGATGGCGTTGCTGACGAGATTGTCGATCGCTTCCCGCATCCGATCGGCATCGCACATCGTGACGAAGTTCGGCGGCGCCGACACCGTGATGGTCTGCTGCTTGTTGACGGCGAGCGGCTGGTTGGCATCGGCGACCTCGCTGACCAGGGCCGAGACATCGACCGGCTCGCGGCGGATCGAGATGTCAAAGGCATCGGCCATCGCGTCCGAGATCAGATGGTCGACCATCGAGGTCAGGCGCCTGGTGGCATCGCGGATGTGATCGACCTGGGCGGTGACACTCTCCGTGGAGGAGCCGGCACTGATCAGTTCGGTCAGCATTTCGGTACGGCCGAGGATCACCCCGAGCGGATTCTTCAGGTCGTGCGCAACCGTGCCGAGGATCTCGTTCTTGAAGCCGTTGGCGCGCTGCAGCCGCAGCCATTGCGCCGACAGCCTGCGGTTGGCCTGCATCAGCGCGCGGGTGCGCTGGGCGACGCGGTCCTCGAGCTGGGTGTTGGCCTCGTGCAGCTGCTGGTAAAGAATGACGTTGTCGAACGCGATCGACAGCCGGCTGCCGAAGATCTCGACCAGCGACCGGTCGGTTTCCGATAACGGCCGCTCCGCCTGCAGCAGCACCACGACCTCTCGCCCGCTGCCGGTGCGGACGTAGAGCACGGAACGGTGGTCGAGGAATTCATGCTTGCGCCGTCTGAAGGCGGCTTCCACCATCGAGCGCAGATCGGGGTCGAGCGACTTGGATCCGGCGGTGCCGATGAAGCGGCTGTAGCAGCCGGACCCGGCCAGCACGGAAAAATCGTCGCTGACCACGCCGCCGTCGCGCAGCACCAGAATGCCGGCGCAATCGACATTGAGCAGCGACGCGATCTGGGTCAGCACGCCCTCGGCGAGCCGCTGCATCGATTTGAAGTCGTACAGGGTCGAGGCGGCATCGATGATGATCTCCAGCCCGCGCCGAGTCTGCACCATGCGCTCGAGCTGTTGGTAGCTGCGCAACGCCGCGGTCAGCGAGGTGAACAGCTTGTCGGCGGTGAGCTCGGTCTTCGCCTTGTAGTCGTTGATGTCGTACTGGACGATCACGCGCCGCTCCGGTGCCTGTCCGGGCTGGCCGGTGCGCAGGATGATGCGGATGGTCTCGTTCTTGATATCGTTGCGGATATATTCGACGAGATCGAGCCCGGCGGCGTCGGTCTCCATGATGACGTCAAGCAGCACCGCGGCGATGTCGGGATGCGCGCGCATCAGGACCCGGCCCTCGGCGGCGGAGTAGGCCGACAGGATTTCAAGCGTCTGGCCGTGCAGACTGTAGTCGCTCAGCGCAAACCGCGTGCCTTCGTGCACGGCCTGGTCGTCGTCGATCACGGCGATCTTCCATTTGCGCCCGCTCGACGTCTCCGGAACGGTTCCGGAATCGTCGATCAAATGGAGGAAATCGTCCTGTTCGGCCATTGCGTAATCCCGTCGCTTGCCTGCTCTGCGGTTGCGGTGTCGGTCCTGGCGGCTTTCGGCATGATAATGCGAAATGTGGTACCTTGTCCCACCCTTGAATCCAGCATCATCCGGCCGCCCAGTTGCTGGGTAACCAGATTGTAAACGATGTGCAGGCCCAGTCCGGTGCCGCCCTCGTTGCGGCGGGTGGTAAAGAACGGATCGAACGCCTGCCGCTGCACATCCGGGGTCATTCCGGCCCCATCGTCGGCGAAAACGATCTCCACGTCGTCGCTGCCGCGGGGCCGCGCTGAAATCGAGATCGCCCCGGAACGGCCGTCGGCGAACGCGTGATTGGTGGCATTGAGGACCAGATTGGTCAGAATCTGCCCATAGGAGCCTGGGTAGCCGTCGATCACCAGGCTCTCCGGGATGTCGACCGACAGCGCGATCGTCGCCTTCTTCAGCACCGGCCGCAGGCTCGCGACGATCTGGTCGGTGGCTTCTCCGAGGCTGAACCGGCGGCGCTCCGCATGCGAGCGGTCGACCGCGACCTGCTTGAAGGACTGGATCAGTTCGGCGGCGCGCTGCAGGTTCGCAACCAGCTGCTGGGCGGCGTCGCGCGAGGTCTGAACGAATTCCTCAAGCAGCGACCTTCGCAATGGCGTGTCGGAGTTCAATTCGGTCCCGAACATTTCGGCGCGGCGGGCGAAACTCGATGCCACCGTCAGGCTGATGCCGATCGGATTGTTGACCTCATGGGCGACGCCGGCAACCAGGCCGCCGAGCGCCGCCAGCCGTTCGGCGTCGATCAGGTTTTGCTGAGCGGTGTTCAGCTCGAGCAGCGCGCCCTCGGCTTTCTCCTTGGAGGCGCGCAGTTCGTCCTCGGTCTTGCGTTTGGCGATGGCGTTTTCGCGGAACACCTCCACCGCGCGGGCCATCGCGCCGACCTCGTCGCGCGCGGCCGTCCCCTGCACCCGCCGGTCGTAGTCGCCCGAGGTGATCGCCTGCATCGCCGCGATGATCTGCTGCAGCGGCAGGCGGATGCTGAGCGCGATCACGACGCCCGCGGTGAGGATGATGCCGAGGAAGACCACGGCGATCGACAACACCTTGCGGGATATGCTGGCGAGCGTCCGATCGAATGTTTCCTGCGCCTTCTGTCCGCGCTTGCCCATCTTGATCGACAGGTCGTCGATCGCGCCGATGGTTTCAGCCTGGTTGGCATCGATGGAATTACGCAGCAGCTCGGTTCGGCTCGCGAGTTGCTCCGACAGTTTCGCGAGCCCCTCGCGCAGTGCCACCGTCCGCAGCTTCAATCGCTGCAGCGCCATCCGCTGCAGGTCGTTGTCGGCGAGGTCGGACATGACAGGAATTGTCTTTTCGATCGTATCGGTATTGCGGCGGGCTTCCTCGGCCGAGGCGCTCGCGAGCGAAAGATAATAGGCGTTGGCGGCGACCAGCATCGCGGTAAAGGCCTCGCGGGACTTTCCGAGCGCCGGCCAGATCGGCGCGTCGCGGTGTCCGGTGGCGCCTTCGATGATGGAATAAAGGCCCGCCATGTCCCGCGCCGGGGTCAGCACCTGCTCCTCGTAGGTCTTCGAGATGGTTGCCTGCACCGTGCGCAGCTCACCGAAGCCGTTGAGGAAACGCTCGGTGACGCGTTCCAGTTCTTCCACCGATCCCGACAGGATCGGATCGGTCGAGGCTCGCGTGGTCAGCGTGCCGAGCACGGCTTCGCGCAGCAGCAGGATCTCCGCGAAGAATTCCGGGCTCGGCTGGTTGATGTAGCGATGGATCAGGTTCTGCAGCCGGCTGGTCTCGCTCTCCAGCAGCGTCAGGATCTTGTCGGACTCGCGCACCTGCCGCACGTCGTCCCAGGCCGAGCCGAGCACCTCGGCGCCGTTCCAGATCATGGCGGCCAGCACCACGACCACGGCCGAGTTCAGCGCGGCGATCGACAGGATACGCCAGCGGATCGGCACCGCGCGGACCAGCCCGACAATGCGGAATCGGCCGCGCGCGGCAAGGCCTGCCGGCGGTTCCGCCGCTTCGTCCGGCAGCGCTGCTTCCAAGCTCAATTCTCCACCTTGCGAATTCGTTCGATCGGTGCCGCGGACGCCGGGTGGGACTCGTCAGCCGACAGGCCGGCCCGGGCCTTCAGCGACATCGGCGGTACGTCCGGACTCACCGCGGGTTCGGCGAAGCCATCGAAGCCGGCATATTGGTGGTGATTGGCGGTATCGGCGCCGCGGAATTCCCACGCGTCGGTGCCCGCTGCGGCCGCCATTGAACACAGCGCGACAACGGGGGCTACGATCCGCGAAAGGTGGGCGCGGCTGGACACGGGTTACTCATCCCCTTGTGATGATGTCGGCGGCAGGAATAAAAGGTTCAACGCTCTTTGGCAGTAGCTGGCAGATATCGCTATTCTGCCCGGACCGCTGCTATGGTCAATTGTGCGCTTGCGAACTGCCTTGGCGGGCTGAAGTCCCCGATACGAGGCTTTCCCAGAGCGCATGTGGTCCAGAAAGCGCCTCTCGGCTACGGAAGGCTGGAATGTTTTCATGGTGAAACCGGCTCTGCGATGTTTGTACCTGACGGCCGCCGCGGTCGCGATCAGCTTCGCCTCGCCGGCGCTGGCGGTCACCGACATCATGTGGTGGCACGCGATGTCGGGCGAGCTCGGGCGGCAACTGGAACGGCTCGCGGCGGATTTCAACACCTCGCAGTCCGAATACCGCATCGTTCCGAGCTACAAGGGGAATTACACCGAAAACATCACCGCTGCGATCTTCGCGTTTCGATCGCGCAGCCAGCCCGCCATCGTCCAGGTCAACGAAATCGCGACCGCGACCATGATGGCCGCGCGCGGCGCGATCTATCCGGTGTTCGAGTTGATGCGCGACCAGTCGGAAGCGTTCTCCCCTGCTGCCTATCTTCCGGCCGTTACCGGCTACTATACCGATGTCAGCGGCAACATGTTGTCGTTCCCGTTCAACGCCTCGACGCCGATCCTCTATTACAACAAGGACCTGTTCCGTTCCGCCGGCCTCGATCCCGAGACCGCGCCGAAGACCTGGGCCGAGCTGGGTGCGGCTGCGAGAAAGCTGCGCGCGGCCGGTGCCGTCTGCGGGTTCACCACGTCCTGGCCGTCATGGATCAACGTCGAGAATTTTTCCGCCTACCACAATCTGCCGATCGCGACCGAAGCCAACGGCTTCGGCGGCCTCGATGCCGTGCTCAATTTCAACAATCCGGCGATGGTGCGCCACATCGCGCAGCTCGCGGCGTGGCAGGCCGACAAGGTGTTCGACTATAGCGGCCGCGCGACGTCGGCGGAGCCGCGCTTCCAGAACGGCGAATGCGCGATCTTCATCGGCTCGTCGGCGACCCGCGCCGATATCCGGGTCAACTCGAAATTCGAGGTCGGCTACGGCATGTTGCCGTACTGGCCCGACGTCGCCGGCGCGCCGCAGAATACCACCATCGGCGGTGCGACTTTATGGGTGCTGCGGAACCGGCCGTCCGGTGAATACAAGGGCGTCGCGAAATTCTTCAGCTTTCTGTCGAAGCCGGAGGTTCAGGCCGCCTGGCACCAGAACACCGGCTATTTGCCGGTGACCCGCGCGGCATTCGATCGGACACGTGAGCAGGGATTTTACGACCGCAATCCCGGCGCGGCGATCTCGATCGAGGAGATCACGCTAAAACCGCCGACGGAAAATTCGCGGGGCGTGCGGCTCGGGTCCTTCGTCCTGATCCGCGATGTGATCGACGACGAGTTGGAGCAGGCTTTCAGCGGCCGGAAATCGGCGCAGGCCGCGCTGGATTCGGCGGTCGAGCGCGGCAACAAGCTGCTGCGCCAGTTCGAGCGGGCCAACCGCTAGCCGTTTTCGCGGCGCCGGGCCGTCTCATGCTAAGGGTGGCGGACCCGCGGGCCACCCCTCAACACCAAGTGGAAACCATGCCGTCGCTACCGCCATTGCCGGACACCGAGACCTTGCGGGCGTGGCGCGCCGACCCCTCGCAATGGCTGCCGGTGGCGCGCGACATCGCGCGTGGTCACGGCTTGCCTTACGCCGATCTGCAGCCGTTTCCGACCGGGACCAATTTGGTGGTGGCGCTCGATGACAGGCTGGTGCTGAAGATCTTCCCGCCGATGCTGCGCGCGCAGTTCATCTCGGAGCGCGCGGCGCTGGTGCAGCTGCGCGGCCGGGTCAGGATTGCCATTCCGGAAATCGTGCTCGAAGGCGAGCGCGAGCGCTGGCCGTATCTCGTGATCACCCGGCTCGGCGGCATCCTTGGCGCGCAGGCATGGCCCATGCTGGCGGAAGCTGAGAAAGTGCGCCTGCTCGGCGAGGTCGGCGAGACCATTGCGGAAGTCCAACGCGCTCCAATTGGAGAACTATCCCGCATCGAACCGAATTGGCGCCAGTTCATCCAGCGGCAGATCGAGGGATGCCGGGCGAGGCATGCGCGGCTTGGATTGCCGGCGAAATTTCTCGACGGGCTGGAGGACTTTCTCGACCACGCCGCGGGCCTTGTTCCGCTCAACGCGCCGCCGGTCATCCTGACCGGAGAATATATTCCGGAGAATTTTCTGCTGAGCCGGCCAAGCGGCGGCTGGCGGCTGGCGGGGCTGATCGATTTCGGCGACGTGCTGACGGGATGGGGCGAATACGATCTGCTTGGCCCGAGTGCCTTCATGACGGCAGGAAGGCCGTGCCGGGTTCGAAGCCTGTTCGAGGGGTACGGATATACGAACGCCGACATCGGAACGACGCTGAAGCACCGGCTGATGGCGCTGCTTCTGCTGCATCGGGCGAGCGATCCGGTCCGGCACATTTGTATCGAGGACTGGCAGGACAAGGCCGGCGACCTGTTCGAACTGGCGGAATTGCTCTGGCCGGTCTAGACTAGCGCAACCTCGACCTCCATGGCTTCATCCTTCGAGACGCATCGCTTCGCGCTGCTCCTCAGGATGAGGACTCAGACCCTCGTGGTGAGGAGCCGCGCCTTGCGCGGCGTCTCGAACCACGAGGCCTCGGGAGAAGCGACAATGATTCGAGTGAACCGGAAAACGCTTTAAACGCCCGAGCGGTGAAGCTCAGCGGCCCACCTTGCTGCTGCCCTGGGTAATCAGGCGTGCGGAGCGCTGATCGCGCGCATAGTTCCACAGCCAACTGATCGCCACGGCGAGCCGGTTGCGCACGCCGATCAGGAAATAGATGTGCGCGATGCCCCAGATCCACCAGGCGAGGGTGCCGCGCAGCTTGAAGCGGCCGAAATCGATCACTGCCTGCCGCTTGCCGATCTGCGCGAGGCTGCCGGCATGCTTGTAGTGGAACGGGCCGAGCGCGGCCCCGCGCAGCCGCGCCTTGACGCTGTCGGCGACATAACGTCCCTCCTGCTTGGCCGCGGGCGCAATGCCGGGGACCGGATTGCCGTCCGGGCCCGCGATCACGACGGTATCGCCGATTGCGAAGATGTCGGGGTGGCCGGGAACGGTGAGGTCGGGCTGGACCTGCAGGCGGCCGGCGCGGTCGGCCGGGGCATTCAGCCATTCGGCGGCGGGGGAGGCGCGGACGCCGGCGGCCCAGATGATGGTCCTGGCCTCCAGCCGGTTGCCCCCATACACGACGCCGTCGGCGCTGCAATCGGTCACCGGCTGTCCCAGCATCACTTCGATCCCGATGCTTTCGAGCGAGCGCTGCGCATAGGCGGAAAGATCGTCGGCGAACCCCGCCAGCACGCGCGGGCCGGCCTCGATCAGCACCACCCGCGTCTTATGGGTGTCGATGTTGCGGAAGTCGGGCGGCAGCGTGTCCTGCGCCAGTTCGGCGATGGTGCCGGCAAGCTCGACCCCGGTCGGGCCGGCGCCGATAATGACAAAGGTGAGCCGTGCGGCGCGGCGCTCCGCATCGGGCTCGCGTTCGGCGCGTTCGAACGCGACCAGGATGCGGCGCCGCAGC
>JBDTKD010000477.1:0-4584 GCA_039935515.1 Bradyrhizobium sp. | reverse complement strand
CTATGCCGCGGAAAATTTTCGCTCGCGGCGCAAGCCGCCGGGCAGCCTGGATGCCTGGGATCTGGTGATGCGCGCGCTGTCGCATTACTGGCGCGTGACGCGGCAGGACAACATGGTGGCGCAGGCGCTGCTGGAAAAGGCCACCGCGATCGATCCGAACTACGGCCAGGCACTCGGCGTGCTGGCGACCAGCCACACCTTCAGCGCCCATATGGGCTGGGCCGACATGGCGACGGTGCTGCCGATCGCCGAGCGCGCGGCGCTGGCTGCGGTCGAGGCCGACAGCGAAGATCCATGGGCGCACCATGGGCTCGCCTATGTCTATCTGTTCGCGCGGCGCTTCGACGATTCGTTGGCCGAGTTCGAAGTGGCGTTGCGTCTCAATCCGAACTTCTCGCTGGCCCAGGCCTTTTACGGCGTGACGCTGTGCTATTGCGGACGCTGGGAGGAAGGCGATCTGGCCGCGCGCCGGGCGCTGCGGCTGAGCCCGCGCGATCCGTTCTCCGCGATCTATCTTGGCATTGCCGCCTACGCCCAGTTCATCGGGCGCAACTACGACGAGGCGATCCGGCTGGCGCACGAGGCGCTGCGGCAGCGCGGCGATTTCGTCGGCGGGCATCGTGTGCTGTGCGCGGCCGCCGCAATGGCTGGACAAATCGACGCCGCCGCGGTTTCGTTGCAGGAACTTCGTCGCGTGCAACCCAACATCACGCTCGCCTGGATCGCCCACGAACTGCCGATGCAGCAAGCTGCCGATCGCGAACACTATCTGGAAGGCTTCCGCCGTGCGGGCCTGGAATGAATGCGGGTTATTTTTCGTGGTGCCGAAGGTCATGGCAGTTTTGGCGGTGGCGGCCCCGGCGATGGCGGGCGCTGGCATGCTCGCGCGCATTGAGGCCAAACCCGGCGTGACCGCGTCGTCCGCCGCCAAACTCGAGCGCCTGTCCGAATTCTTCGCAAGCGAGGTCGCAACCGGCAAGCTTGCCGGCGCGATGGTGTTGATCCAGCAGCACGGGGTGCCGGTCTATCTCAAGGGCTTCGGCGTCCGCAGCGTCGCCACCGGCCAGCCCATGACGCCGGATACCCTGTTCGCGCTTCATTCGATGACCAAGCCGATCACCAACCTCGCCGCGATGATGCTGATCGACGAAGGCAAGCTGGCGCTGGCCGATCCGGTGTCGAAATACATTCCGGCATTTGCGTCGGCAAAGGTCGGCGTCCAGTCCGAAACCCAGAATGGTCAACCGGTCCTCAAGCTGGTGCCGCCGAACCGGCCCGTCAACGTCGAGGATCTCATGCGGCACACCTCGGGCCTGAGCTACGACTACATTGGCGGCGACCTGATCAGGGCAGCCTATGCGCAGGCCGACGTGCTGCACGGCAAGTTCGACAACAAGGTCCTGGCCGATCGTATCGCCGGTCTGCCATTGGTGGCGCAGCCCGGTACGCTTTGGCGCTACGGTTACTCCACCGACGTGCTGGGACGGATCATCGAAATCGTTTCGGGAAAATCGCTGTTTCAATTCCTGAAGCTGCGTATCTTCGATCCGCTTGGAATGACCAGCACCGGATTCGTGCTCGGGAGTCCGCCTGAACAGGCGCGCATGGCCAAACCGCTGCCGTCCGATGCCGTCCTGCTGCTGTCCGAAAAGCAGCGGCTGGCGCATCCGGAATGGGAATCCGGCGGGGGCGGGCTGGTCTCGACCATCGCCGACTATGCGATGTTTGCGCAAATGCTGCTCAACGGCGGAAAATCCGGCGGCAGGCAATATCTCGGCCCGGCGGCTTTCAGGCAGATGACCACCGACCATATTGGACCGGGCGCCGGCGTCGCGCGGGACTACTTCTATTTTCCAGGCGACGGCTTTGGCTACGGCTATGGTGTTGCGGTTCGCACCGACCCCGGAAATGCGTGGCCGCCGCTGCCCGGCTCGATCGGCGAACTGAAATGGGACGGCGGCAGCGGGACCTATTTCGGGGTCGATCCGAAACTGGACATGATCTACATCCTCATGGAGCAGACCGAGCTGGAACGCGGGCGTGTCTTGCCCGTCTTCAAGAAGCTCGTGTACGACGCGTTCCGGCCGTAGCCTCAATATCCTGTCCACGCGCGAGACAGCTACTCGCCGGCAGGCTCCGCCCGATGCTGCGCGCCGGATTTGTCGGGTCGAGCCCGCCCCGAGCGGAAATCCCGTTCGCGCCACCTCTGGAACACGACATAGAGCATCGGGATCAGAAAGACGCCAATCGAGCTCGCGACCAGCATACCGGAAAACACCGACGTCCCGACGTCGCGCCGGCTGATCTGCGCGGCGCCATGCGCGAACACCAGCGGGACCAGGCCGAGTATGAAGGCAATCGAGGTCATCATCACCGCGCGAAACCGCGTCCGCGCGCCAAGAAGGGCGGCTTCCTCGATAGCCACGCCCTGCTCGCGCTGGTCGCGCGCGAATTCGACAATGAGGATGCCGTTCTTGGCCGCCAGCGCGATCAGCACGACGAGTCCGATCTGGGCGTAGAGGTCGAGCGTCAGTCCGGCAACAAGGATTCCCGCATAGGCGCCAAGCACGCCGACCACCACCGAAAGCAAGACCGGAATCGGAATCATCCAGCTCTCATAGAGGCCGACCAGGAACAAGAAGGCAAAAACCACCGCCACTGCCAGAATCGGACCGGTCTGGCCGCCGGCTTCATGCTCCTAATAGGCGGTGCCGGTCCATTCAAAGCCATAACCGGGCGGCAGGGTTGTGTCCGAGACGTGTTGCATGGCGGCCAGCGCGGCGCCCGACGAACCACCCGGCGCGGGACTGCCATTAATGGTAATCGAACGGCGGTTATTGTAGCGCGTGATCACCTGCGGACCGACGACAAAGCGAAGATCGGCGATCGAGCGCATCGGCACCATCTCGCCGTTCCTGCTTCGCACGTGTATCTTCCAGATGTCCTCGAAATCCCGGCGGTTCTTCGCCTCGCCTTCGATGTTGACCTGCCAGGTCCTGCCGTACAAATTGAAGTTGTTGACGAAGATGCCGCCGAGCGTCGACTGCAGCGCCGTGAACACGTCGGTCATGTTGAGGCCGAGCGCCTGCGCCTTGTCACGGTCGATGTCGAGATAGACCGATGGCGTCGACGCGGTAAAGGTCGAGAATACCCGGGCCAGCCGCGGGTCCTGGTTTGCCGCGCTGATCAGGGCCTGGACGACGCCGCCGAGCTTGACCGGATCCTGTCCTTCGAGCGCTTCGAGCTGATACTCGAAGCCGCCGCTGGTAGACAGACCAATGATCGGCGGCAGATTGAAAGCCACGATTCTCGCCGTTGCGACCTGCTCGCCTTCGGCGAAGGTCTTGCGGATCAGCGCCTGGGCCGAGTCCTCGGCCTTGCGGCGATCCTCGAAGGGTTTGAGCTTGGCAAGCAGGAAACCGGTGTTGGCTTCATTGGCGGTGTCGAGCAGTGAAAATCCGATGACGGCGAAGACGTCCTGTACCTGCGGCATCGACTTCAGCAGCTGCTCGACCTTGCGGACCGACTCGCTGGTTCGCGCCACCGACGCCCCATCCGGCAATTGCACGTTCAGAAAAAACGCGCCCTGATCCTCCTCCGGCAGAAAGCTGGTCGGCGTGATTTTCGAAATGCCGAAGATGCCGCCCGCGCAGATCAGGATCAACAGCACCGACAGCAGACTGACCCGCAGCAGACGAGCCACCACCGCGCCGTAACCGTCACGAAGGCGGTCGATCGCCCGCAACACCAGCGCCATCGGACCGCGCTTCCTGGGCTCATGCCTGAGGAAAACGGCGCAAAGCGCCGGCGACAGCGTCAGGGCGTTCAGTGCCGATATCAACATGGCAACGCTGATGGTGACGGCGAACTGGCGAAACAGCTGTCCGGAAATGCTGGGAATGAAGGCGACCGGCACGAAAACCGAAAGCAGCACCAGCGTAATCGCGATGATCGGACCGGTGATCTGGTTCATCGCCTTGAGCGTGGCCGCAGCCGGGCTGAGATCCGGCTCCTCCTCCAGAACGCGTTCGACGTTCTCGACAACGACGATCGCATCATCGACGACGATGCCGATTGCCAGCACCATCGCCAGCAAGGAGACCGTATTGGCGGAATAGCCGATCAGCAGCAGCACCGCGAAAGTGCCGATCAGGCTGACGGGAACCGCGACCGCCGGAATGATGGTGGCGCGCAGATTGCCGAGGAATAGAAACACCACGGCGATCACGAGGATGAAGGCCTGGCCCAGCGTCCACAACACCTCGTGAATGGTATCGTCGACGAAAACGGTCGAGTCGTAGACGACACGCGCCTTGAGCCCCGGCGGAAACCGCGCGCCCAACCGGTTCAGCGTCCGGCTCACGGCGGTCGCGGTCTGGACCGCATTGGCATCCGGCGCAAGATAGAGTGCGATGCCGACGGCCGGGCGGCCGTTGATGCGTGTTTCGGTATCCTCGTTCTGCGCGCCGAGTTCAATGCGGGCGACGTCGCTGACGCGAAGGACGGTGCCGTCCGGATTGGCACGTAACACGATCCTGCCGAACTGTTCCGGCGTCGTCAGCGTTCCCTGGGTCTGAACATTCA
>JBDTKD010000476.1:0-7756 GCA_039935515.1 Bradyrhizobium sp. | reverse complement strand
CGCTGAACAGCGCCGAAATCGACTTGGCGCCATCGGCGCCGAGGTCGCCGGTCGTTACAGTCAGGCTGACGCTGCCCGCCGCCACGTCCGCCGCCGTGATGGCGTGGGGCACCGGATGCGCCAAGGCCGCACCGCCCAGCAATAATTAAACGGTGTCGCCGGCTACAACGGTTGAATTTAGCGCGACGGTAAAACTCGGCGCCGTCACGTCGGTGATGTCGTCCGTCTGCGACGTCCCGGAGTCCGATGTCGCCGCGAGAACCGGAGTGCCGCCGCTCGGCGCGGTCGTGCTCAGCGTATAGGTCACCGCGCCTGAGGTCCCGGTATTGCCGGCGGCATCGCTGACCTGCGCGGTCAGCACGTTGCTTCCGCTGTTCAGCGTGACGGGGATGCTCCAGTTGCCGGTGGGCTGCACCACTGCGCTGCCAAGCACCGTGGTGCCGTCGAGGATGGTGACGGTCGCGGCGGCATCGGCGACGTCCACCGTGCCGCTGATGGTCTGCGCCGCCTGGTTGGTCGCCCCGCCGCTGCTGCCGATCGCGACCACCGGTGCCGTGGTGTCGAGCGTGAAACTGAGCGAGGCGGTGCCGGTGTTGCCAAAGGCATCGGTCTGGCTCGCCACGATGGTGTGGGTGCCATCGGAAAGCCCGCTCGGGGTGAACGACCAGACTCCTTGCGCATTGGCGGTTACGGTGGTGGCAATGGCGCTGCCGTCGATGGTGAAGTGCACCACGGTGTTGGCAAGCCCGCTGCCGCTCAGCGCGTCATTCGAGGTGATATGGCCGCTCGCCGACGAGCCAGTCTCGATCGTCAGAGCTTCCGTCACCGTCGGCGCCGTCGTGCTCAGGGTAAAGACTACCGCGCTCGAGGTGAGGATGTTGCCGGCGGCGTCGCTGACCTGCGCGATCAGCGGATTGCTGCCGTTGTTCAGCGTGACCGGGACGCTAAAGCTGCCGTTGGGCTGCACCACGGCGCTGCCAAGCGCGGTGGGGCCGTCGAGGATGGTGACGGTCGCACCGGCATCCGCCGCATCGACCGTGCCGGTGATGGTATGGTTCGCCTGGTTGGTCGGACCACCGCTGCTGGTGATCGCGACCACCACTGGCGCTGCGGTGTTTGCCAAAATAAGCAGAGGCGCGCTCGTATTCGGTGTCTGCACCGGCGGGGCCGCGGTCGAACTCGAATTGCTCGCGTTGTTCACAACCGTCGTGATATCGGGACTGGAAAGCGCCGCGATCTGAGTTTTGGCGGTGCTGGGATCTGGAAACACGGAGGTGGAAGGCGCTACCGTGGGCAGAACCGAACTTCCAGCAAACTTCGTGGTCGATTGTGGCGTGACGTCGCCGCGCTTGCCGTCTGAAGGGGGCGGCGTGTTCGGCGCAATGGCCTTGAAGGTGTCGTAGGTGCTGATCACCTGCTGGAACGTGCTGAATTCCTGCGTCACATCCGCAGGCGATTTGGCGACTTGCTCAACTCTCACATCAAACCCGGCAACCGGGGTCACTGACAGTGAAGGCCCATCGCTCGTAACCGTTCCAATCAGATCGCCGGCGGTGCATGTGGCGCCGGGCACGCCCGTTGGAATAACGCATCTGAAGACCTGAACGGCGTGAACCTGGCCGTCTTGCTGGTCGACGACTGATATGCCTACCTTTCCGTCGGCGGAAGAAATATCGAGAATGACCGCGGTACCACGGATACCGACAACGGTAACTGGCGTCCCGACCTTCATGTCGCCGGTCTTCGCAACCTGGCCCGCCACAAAGCTCGCGGCGCCCTCCAGCAGGGAGAACAGCGAGGTGTTCGATGTGCTGGAGGCGTCATATGTGAGGTCGTTCAGCATCAGCCGCGCGTTGGCGGTCAGGTTGAACGTCGTTCCGTCGATCATCACCAGACCGATCGTGGAGCCGCTGCCCGTCTGCACCACATCGTTCTGGTAAACCGCGTCTCCGTTGTTGAGTTCGACCGTAACGCCGTTGCGAACGATGCTGGCGCTGCCGGCCAGTTTCGCAACATGACCGACGACCTTGCCAGCGGAGCCGGTCCCTGCAGCCTGCGCATAGTCAACATGCCCGGTCAGTGCGTCGATGATCTTTGGATCAACCGTGGCGCCTTCGGACGAAACCAGGGCCGGCCGCTGCTGACCGCGAAAGTAATCGTGGACGATCGTCCGATGGTCATGATCGGAGATGATCAGATCATTGCCTGATCTCTCGTAGTCGCCGGAGAACAGCAGATGCGCGTCCGGCACAATGACCTTATCGCGGCCGCCGTCGGCGGAAACGTCCTCGCCGGCATGAAAGTTGAAATTCGCGCCGGAAACCCCTTGATGGAAATTTCCCGGGAAATTCATCGGCGCAGCCCGAAGGATGCGATCACGCCGGTGGGCGATTTCGCGGTGACGTCATGCGGAGGCGGATGGCTGAGCGAAGCCGTGGGCGGCAAAACACGCGTGGTGGATGGACCACTTGCGCGGCTGCAATCTTGGATGCGCAGCACCCAAACCAGGAACATTAGCCCTGCCCAAAAAATAAAATAACTAATAAATTGCAAACAAAAGGAAATCACGGCCGAAAAAACTTGTAAAGCCGTTTTGTTTCAACTGAACAGACACCTTACGCCAAATCCGCGGAGATCGTTAAGACAGTTGCCCCCGCCCGCTGCAACCGCAAAGGTCGCGGAGCCTCCCGTTCATATTAACCGGTTGGGGCAACGCTGCGTCTAAAATATACAGTTATTTCAATTGCATACGACTAGTTGTTGCACTTGATTTCCCCTTGACGGGGATTCTGGTCCCTCGCCGGTTTGCGGCTCGAGAATAACCCGACACTAAGCCGCAGCACGGACATCAAGCTTAATCGGCAAATTCGTTGCTGCGCTCTGAACGCTTCGATTGCCTTCTATCCCGCACATATAGAATATTTTCCCGGCACAACTACTGATGTTTCTGTCGTGCAACAAAAGACGCATTTCGAAACACTGGACGGATTGCGTGGCTTTGCCGCGTTCGCCGTTCTCGTCTATCACGCCTTGCTTACTACCTCATTCCAAAGGGATTCCTGGCCGTCGACTTCTTCATCGCGCCGAAAACGAAGGCGCCTACCAAACATGGTTCTATCTCGGGCTGGCAATCCTGCCGCTCGCCGTCATCTCCACCGTGGTGGTATGGTAGCCGCGGTGATTTCGGGAACGGCCATCCGGCAATAGCTCACCAGTCGAGCTGCATGGCTCGCCACGGATAGCTGTCAACTTCCGGCAGGAGCGCCGTCAGATAGCGCTCGGCTGTTGGCGATGTCCCGAACACAAGCGGCGGAGCCTGCGAATACTCGTTCACAACAACCACATCGCGGTCCATCTCCGCGAGCGAAATCCTGGCCCGGATCGCATTCGCAACGCGCTGTGCGAGCCAGCGCGAACAGGCGCAGCCCGCCGGCAGCTTCACCACCACGATGTCGCTTCCCGACGGTCGCGGAATGTCCGTTACCAATACCTGCCTCATCATGGCGCTGCTTTCTGACGGTGGTACCGGCAATCGAAGGCGGCAGGATCCGTGGCGCAGGCTGCTGGCGCCGAATGCCGCGAGCGTTCTAGCCGGGGGGGCTTACACGTAACTGACGATACAGCTGGATTCGGATCCCCTCGGCTCGCAATCGTGTGGCCACATTCGACTGACCTGTAGCCTCGCGGGCGATGCTTACAGCAACCTTACAGCGCAATATTTTCTCCGTGTGCATTGACTAAATGCCTGACCTGGCGCTGAAAACACCCATCGATCGGTGATCCCCATGAGATTCCTTCTCGTCGAAGACAATGTAGAACTGGCGCGGCTGTTGACCGCCGGTCTTGTGGCACAGGGATTGGCCGCAGACGTCGTGGAAACGGCGGCCGACGCTCGCCTGGCACTCGGCAGCATCCGGTATTCCGCGATGATCCTCGATCTGGGACTGCCCGATGAAGACGGCATGAACGTGCTGAAGGAACTGCGCCGGGACCGCGACCCGCTCCCGGTCCTGGTCCTCACGGCACGCGGCAGCGTCGACGATCGGGTCCAGGGTCTGCGCGCGGGCGCGGACGATTATCTCGTCAAGCCCTTTGCGCTCGAGGAACTGGTTGCGCGGCTGCAGGCGCTGATGCGTCGGCCCGGCGAGTTGCTCGGCCGTTCGCTCTCAATTGCCAATCTTGTCTTCGACACCGAAAGCCGCCAGATTTTCGTCGACGGCCGGCCTGAATTATTCTCCGCGCGCGAATCTGCGGTGCTCGAGCTGCTGATGCGCCGGCAGGGTCGCGTCGTGACCAAGAGGGCCGTCGAAGACCAGATATTCGGAATGTCGAGCGACGTGGCCTCCAATGCCGTCGAAGTTTATGTTTCGCGTCTGCGCAAACATCTCACGGAGTGCCATGCGCTGCTGCAGATTCACACGATCCGCGGCGTCGGCTACATGATTGCTGAGGACACCGGCAGTGCGCAGATTTAACTCGACCGCCTCGCGGATCGTTTTCCTGCACATCATTGCCGTGGCGCTGACCGCGGTGTTCATGCCGCTGGTACTGTTCTGGCTGCTCAGCCAGGAAACACGAAGCCTGCATCAGCGGGCCATGGAGGAGCAGGCAAGCACGGTTGCACGGCTGCTCTCGGTCTCGCCTGACGGGCAACTGGTGCTCGATCTCTCTCCCGCGCTGAAGGCCCAGTTTTCACAAGCCTATGGCCGATATTTTTATGCGGTGCTCGATCCCGCCGGAAAACTGCTGTTTTCCTCGGGGCGGGAGGCGACGCCGTTGTTTCCGCCCGGAGCCCCCTCCTCGGCGGTTGAAATTCACGAGGTGCAACGCGGCGACAAGATCATTTCAGGGGTCACCGCTCCCGAAACGGTTGACCGCCGCCAGGTCTTCGTTCAGGTCGGCGAGGATCTTTCGCACCGCGATGTGCTGACCGATGACATCGTCGCCAATTTCTTCCTGCGCGTGGGCTGGATCACGCTTCCGATCCTTCTGCTGCTGCTGACCGCCGACATCATCATCTTCCGCCGCGCCGTCCGGCCGCTGATCCAGGCCTCGCAGGACGCCCAGAACATCGGACCGATGCGTACCGATATTCGTATTCCGACCGGCGATATCCCGAGCGAAATTCGTCCACTGGTCGAGGCCGTCAACCAGGCGCTTGACCGGCTCGAGCGCGGCTTCCGGGTACAGCGGGAATTTACCGCCGACGCGGCGCATGAGCTGCGT
Organism: Bradyrhizobium sp.; assembly: GCA_039935515.1. Lineage (GTDB taxonomy): Bacteria > Pseudomonadota > Alphaproteobacteria > Rhizobiales > Xanthobacteraceae > Bradyrhizobium. Next base: position 2,530 of record JBDTKD010000476.1, on the reverse strand, counting down.
ACTCCGCTTGCCATCCTACGGGCGCGTCTTGAAACGCTGGCGGATACCACGCTGCTTCATGAACTGCACGATGACATCGATTCCATGAGCCGGATCATCAATCAGCTGCTGGAGGTCGCCGAGCTTGATGTTGCGGTCGTTGCCCAGTCCGAGCAGACCGATCTGACTTCGGTTGGCAGCGATGTCGTTCAGGCCATGGCGCCGCTGGCGCTCCGGCAAAACAGAAGCGTGGCCCTGACGGGCGCGGCGGAGCCGGTCTGGGTGAAAGGCAATGCCGAAATGATTCGGCGCGCCATTCGCAACCTCGTGGAGAATGCTCTTCATCATACCCCGCCGGGCACGACGGTTGAAGTCAATGTCGATGGCAACGGCGGCGTCCGGGTCAGCGACGAAGGGCCAGGCGTTCCGCTCTCGGAGCGCGAGCTGATATTCCGCCGGTTTTGGCGAAGGGACCGCCGCCGTACCGGCGGCGCCGGGCTTGGCCTGGCCATTGTGCGCCGGATCGTCGATGCCCACGGCGGATCGATCGCGGTCACCGATGGGGAAGCAGGGGGAGCGACCTTTAGCATACGGCTGAGGCTGGCCCGCGTCACTGATCGCCGCACCACTCGATCGCCTCCGGAGGTATGGCGTCAGATCATGCAGCGTCCGATCGGTTCCGTGCGCGCCGTTGACGGCACGCGTGGCGGTGGCTCTTGATCCCGGCCGATGTCTAGCCGGGGGCGCCGTCATCGAGACTCACGATTACTGCGGCGTTGGCGATGATGATGGCATCGCCACCACTCTCGGCGGGAACTTCGAGTCCGCCCTTGACTGCGGTGACGGTCACCGTTCCATAGGGAAGCTCGGTCGCGACCGCGGCGGTATCGACCGCGCCGGGGTCCGGCACGCCGATGGTGACATCGACAAACATGTCCTTTGCCGTCTTGCCCAGCATCCGAAAGAACCCGATGCTGGAGTGGCGGATCGCGTCGGAAACCGCGCGCCTGGCGGCCTTGGTGGCATCGCGTCCGTGAACGTCAACGCCCATGCCCATTTCGGTAATACAGCGCACCCGTGCCATCCGTTTCCTGCCCCCGTTTGAGATTTCAATCGTCGCGCGCAATATTCCCGTATTTCAAGCCTTCGCAGGGTCGATAAAAGCATTTACTATAAGACAATTAGATGGTCCGCCGAAGGAGGCCGATTTGTCCTGTTGCCGGTCCCTTCAACCTGGGTTTGAATAGCGCAGCCGGCTTTGGCGACGGATGGTTCGATGAGAGTGGCGCCATGCTAAGAACCGTTTGGCTCGGATTGAGCTGCCTGATCTGCATCAGCGCGCTCTTTGCACTCAAGATCAGCCTGGGCGCTCCCGTCAAGCAGCAAGCGGCAATTTCCGGAGTCGCCACCGTCGGCACCAGCCCCGATCGGGAGCCTTTGGCCAAAGCCGACAGGCTGGACGCGGGTTACAGCGATCTGCCGCAGAAGATCGCCGTGGACACGATCAAGGTCGAGCCGGCTCCAAAGCCAGAACAGAAGCCGGTCAAAAAAGTTACGCGAATCATCAGCCGCCACTGGCATGAAGGCGACGCCACAACAACCACGCGCTCGGCGCGTCATGCTGCAGGGCGCACGAAGCACCATTCGTAGGGATCTTGCGTATCGTTCGCTAACCCACTTCGGCGGTAACGAACAAGGCCGCGGCCCGCTGAACGCAATGGGATCGACATGCAAATTTACTCTTCGAACGCCGCACGATAGACTGTTCTCGAACAGATCAGCCTGGAGCAGCGCGTGCCATTCGCGATTCCCCAACCGGTCGTCACGCAGCTCACCCGCGCCGCTGTTTTTCTCGTGGTGACAGTGAACTCCGGGAGGGAAAATGAAGCCGCCGTGCGAACATTGTGTGGCGACCTGGCCGCTCTTCTGCGCAGTCGGCTTCCACCTGCAGGAGACCTTCACTTTCCGGCTGCTGACAACTGAGGCTGCCGTGGTGCTCGCGCCTGGGGAGACGTAGACGTCGGGCGCATCCATCCGGGGTTCGCGAAGGGGCCGCCGGCTGCCAAGGTCGTCACGCCTGGTAGCCGCCTCCCCGCCTGTTGGTGATCAGCCTCAGCCATGGCGCCGAATGGAAGGCGCTCATCAGCAAATACATCGGGAGCATTCCGGTCAACGGCGATGCATCGTGCACAGCCGAGCACAGCATGCCCGGCATGCCGCCATCCTGGAACCCCGTAAGAAGCGCCATGATTGCAAAGGTCGGCGCGGCCGCCAAGGATAGCAGACGGTCCGCGCTTGCTTTAGGCCATTCTCGACGCGGCCCGACTTCAGGGTGGACCAAGTGGGTCGTGTTGGAGATCATTTCGCCGCATCTCTCATGGTCCCGTTGCTCGCGGCACGCCGTCAGCAATTCCTCGTGCGAGATGGTCTGGCACCGCATAGTCAACCTGCCTGTCAAGGTGTCCGCAGCTGTGCTGCGGGAATGCTATCGACACGCCAGCGCCCGAGCGACGCCACGCCTCACCGGACTAGCCGTCGCGTTTCCGAAAGG
>JBDTKD010000475.1:0-3647 GCA_039935515.1 Bradyrhizobium sp. | reverse complement strand
CCAACCCCGGCACCTCGGAGATGCATTTCGTCGCCGCGCTGGATCGGGTCGAGGGCATGCGCTGCGTGCTCGGGCTGTTCGAGGGGGTGGTGACCGGCGCCGCCGACGGCTATTTCCGCATGAAGGGGGCGCCTGCCTCGACGCTGCTGCATCTCGGGCCCGGCCTCGCCAACGGGCTGGCCAACCTGCACAACGCCAAGAAGGCGAATTCCGGCATCGTCAACATTGTCGGCCAGCACGCCACCTATCACATCGGGCTCAATGCGCCGCTGACCTCCGATATCGAGGGCCTGGCGCGGCCGATGTCGGCCTGGGTGCGTACCTCGCCAAATGCCAAATCGGTTGCCGCCGACGGCGCCGCGGCGATTGCCGCCGCCAAAAGCTCGCCGCCGCAGATCGCAACCCTGATCCTGCCCGCCGACACCGCCTGGAACGAGGCCGATGGCATTGCGCAGGTGCCGGCCGGCAGCCAGCGCATCAGTTATTCCCCGCAGGCCGTCGACGAGGCGGCAAAGGTGCTGCGCGGCGGCGCCCAGACGCTGCTGCTGATTACCGGCAACGCGCTGACCGAACAGGGCCTCGCGCTCGCGCAGCAGATTGCCGGCAAGACCGGCTGCAAGGTGATGGGTCAGACCTTCCATCCGCGGATGGCGCGGGGCCGTGGCCGGTTCTCGATTGACCGGATTCCCTACGTGATCGAGCAGGCGCTGCCGATCCTGAAGGATTTCAAGCACATCATTCTGGTCGAGGCCAACGATCCGATCGCGTTCTTCGCCTATCCGAACAAGCCGAGCATGCTGAAACCCGAGGGTTGCGAGGTTCACTGCATGACGTCGTGGGGGGAAAATTCGATTGCGGCGCTGGAGGCGTTGGCGGGGGCGGTCGGCGCCAAGCCGCAGGACGTCAAGCCACAGAAGCTCGTCGAGCTTGCCAGGCCGACCGGCGCCCTCAATCACGCCTCGATTGCCCAGGCCATCGCAGTGGCGATCCCGGAAAATGCCATCGTGGTTGACGAATCCATCACCACCGGCCGCGGGCTTTTTCCGCCGACCGCGTCGGCTGCTCCGCATGACTGGCTGCAGAACATGGGCGGGTCGATCGGATTTTCGACGCCGATCGCGACCGGCGCCGCGGTGGCGTGCCCCGATCGCAAGGTGATCTGCATGGTCGGCGACGGCAGCGCGATGTACACCATCCAATCGCTGTGGACCCAGGCCCGCGAGGGGCTCAACGTCGTCACCATCGTGTTCGCCAACCGCATCTATCAGATCCTGCGCGGCGAATTCGACGGCGTGGGCGCCGGCGAGCCGGGCAAGCGCGCCCAGGACATGCTGAAGCTCGACCGTCCGACCATCGACTTCGTCTCGCTCGCCAAGGGCATGGGCGTTCCCGGCCGCGCGGTCGCGACCGCCGACGATTTCAACAAGGCGCTGGCGGAAGCCATCGCCGAGCCGGGGCCGCGACTGATCGAAGTGCAGATGTAAAGCGTCATCGATCCGACGCAGAGATCGGCCATCACGACGCCTCGGGGGAGGCGAGATGCAGGCCGGGATACAGTCGGAACTCGACAAGGTGGTGCGCGCGCTCGGCGAGTTCTATGCGCGGGAAACCTATCTGCTTGAGAAGGATCTCGGGGAGCGGACCCTGACGCACCGGCTGGCGGTGCATCTGGAAAGACAGTTTGAGGGTTGGGACGTCGACTGCGACTACGACCGGCTGGGCGAGCGCACGTTGCGGCTGCCGAAGGGATCGATTGTCTCGACCGACGATCATCTCGGGAAATCGGTCTATCCCGACATCGTCGTGCACCGCCGTGCCGTTCCGGAAAATCTGCTCGCGGTCGAAGTCCGCAAGGCCAGCAACCATCAGCCGCCGGAACATGACCGGCACAAACTGCGCGCGCTGACCGATCCGCATCTGTGGTTTGCCTATCGGATCGGCATCTATATGACGCTTGCGAAGACCGGCGTCACGTCATCGGACGTCTATGTCGGTGGTGTGGTCGAGCAGGCGCTGTCCGGCTGGCTGGCTGGCCGGCTCAAATGAAAGGCCGCCCGGAGGCGGCCAGATCGTCATTGTTTGGGTTCGCTGCCCATCTTGCTGGTCGATTTTTTCGAATTCTTGGTCATCTTCTTCTTGCTCATCTTGTCCTTCGACATCTCGCCCTTGCTCATGGTGTCGCCGCTCTGCGCCGCAGCCCCGGTGGTCGCGGCGGGCTTGTCCTGAGCGAAAGCCGTCGAGGAGAGAAAGGCGAGGGCGGCCGTGGCGATGATCAGTTTGCGCATGAATGAACCTCCGTGTTTTTGACCGGCGCGCCTCAACGGAACCGGCGAGGTCCGGTTCCAGCGCCATGATCAGTTATCCGTGATCGGTCCTGAACGCCGCGAGAGTAGATTTGCGCGAGACGATGGTGGGCGCACAAGGGATCGAACCTTGGACCTCTCCCGTGTGAAGGGAACGCTCTCCCGCTGAGCTATGCGCCCTAACTGTAGTGATACCAAGGGTTTCTATTCAGTTCTGTGCTCGCCGTCCAGCCTTAAACCGGCACGAAAAGGCGACATACAGCGTCCATATCCGTGCAAAATCCGTGCAGTCCGCTGGGAATATGCGGGGAGCGATTTTCGTGGAAACCATAAATTTCTTCGCGTGGGTATCATAGCAAAGAGCACTCGCAGAGTTTTCCCCATAGCGTCGCAGTGATTGTTAGGTTTCGACTGCGTTGCGATTTGCGTGTGTGGTAGCGGCTTCGACTGCGCACATATGCTAGAACGATGTCCGGCTGAAACTGCCGAACCTAAGCTGCAAGACACATCATGAACAGCCACCGAGCGCTTTCCAACGTCACCACCTCGCAGAGACTGCCAAAATCCGAGCTGCTTGTTTGCGCGATAGTTCCGGGATTGTTCGAGCGAGAGGTGAACGGGGTCCGTGGCTCAAAATCCAAAAGGCTTCGTCCAAGCACCCCAATCAATTTGACCATGGTCTTTAGTAACATCAAGTGAGTCAGGCCCAATTCGGGCTGTGAATGCGATTGCATTCATGCATGACCATCGAGCGTTGGGTACGATCAATCCATCAAAACCAACGAAGTGTGCGGTTTCGGCGATCTCTTGCGTTCGTGGATACTCTTGCGTTCTGTCATTGTATGATAGGGCACCGTAGCGGCTTGTATCCACCCCCAGTTTTCCAATTGCAGCGAGATCGGCCAGCCTTAGTGCTTTGGTGAGGTCGATCTTTAGTTGGTACAGCCGGTAGGAGACCTTCGACGGAATTACAGGCTGACCGCGGGAAAGGTGAAAATGCATCTCCGCAAGCGCGCCGTCGGCCGTTTGAGATGTATATAGAACATCAAATGTCGTATCGTCCCAACGTCCGCCCACAGAGCTTGAGGCAAGCACGTCGCGACCTGTTCGTACTACGCGCCAAACGTGTCCAGTGAGCTTGGTGGGCGCAATGTCCTCAAGCGCGTCGATTAGAGCATTATCTCTGGCGCGATGCAGTGTGGCCATTCCTATAGGTATGCCTCTGCATCTAGGCGATCTAGAACACTAAGAACGCGCTCGGATTGTTCTTGATTAATAACATCGATTGCACGTTCACCATCAAGTTGGGGGTGGCGTGCATATAGCCAAGCACGGATTTCGTCA
>JBDTKD010000474.1:0-9640 GCA_039935515.1 Bradyrhizobium sp. | reverse complement strand
AGATTCCGTCGTGGCGCGGCTATTTCCCGCACGGGAACTCCTGTCGACATCCCCGTCGCGCCACCGTCGTCGTCTTGGCGGTGCCGACCCAACTAGGGTATCATGTGGGAGGCAGGAGATGACTCGGACGCCGGCACCAAGCCAGCGCTGGGCGCGGGATCGTAAGGAAAGCTCAAAATGCGTGTCGTGGCAGGCTTGTTTTTCGCGGGCGCCATCGCTCTGTGGGGCTCGGGCGCCGCATGGGCGCAAACCCCGCCCACCAAGGGCGCAACGGCGACGCAGGCACCCGCTCCCAAGGCCGCCCCCGCGCCTACGCCCGCGCCGCCGCCAGGCGCAGCGAAATTGCCGTGTGCCAATCCCGACGCGCTCGGCATTTCCCGCGTGGTTGAAATCGACACCACCGGCGGTCCCGGATTCGGCTTCGAGCACTTCAAGCAGCTCGATTTCCTGCGCGATCACGAAGTCGTGCTGACATTCGACGATGGCCCATGGCCGGTTAACACGCCCTCGGTGCTGAAAACGCTGGCCGACGAATGCACCACCGGTATTTTCTTTTCGATCGGCAAGCATGCGACCTACTATCCGGAAATCCTGAAGCAGGTCCTTGCCGCCGGCCATACCATCGGCTCACACACCTGGTCGCACGCGACGTTGACCAACAAGAAGCTGACGGAAGATCAGCGCAAGGAAGAGATCGAAAAGGGCTTCAGCGCGGTGAAGTGGGCCCTGGGCGGCGTCTCGCCCGCGCCGTTCTTCCGTTTCCCGGCGCTGCAGCATCCGCCTGAAATGGTGACCTATCTCGGCACGCGCAACATCGCGATATTCTCCTGCGACCTCGATTCCTTCGACTTCAGGGCGCGCAATGCGCAGCAGGTGATCGACGTCACGATGAAGAAGCTCGACAAGCTCGGCAAAGGCATCATCCTGCTGCACGACTTCCACAAGCACACCGCGGAAGCGCTTCCCGCGTTGCTGCGCAGGCTTAAGGCTGGCGGCTACAAGGTGGTCAAGATGATACCCAAGGCTCCGGTGCAAACGCTGCCGCAATATGACGAGGAACTTCTGAAGGACGCCAAGCTGCCCACGGTGAGCGAGCGCCCCGTTTCCAGCGTGGTGCAGACGATTTCGCAATAGTCCGCACCCATGGCAGTGCTGCGCATCGACGGCTACGTCATCGTGTCGGCGGATGGCATGCTGGCGAACGCCAACCGCGTCATGCCGGACGAATTGAAGTTCGAGGGCGACAAGCGGTTCTTCACCGCCGCCCTCGATCGCGCCGACCTCATCGTGCACGGGCGACATTCCGGCGAAGGTCAGCCGAACTCGCCGCGGCGCAAGCGGCTCGTGCTCACCCGAACGATCCGCGCGATCGCGCCCGATCCGTCAAACCCGAAGGCAGTGCTGTGGAATCCGGGCGGAGCGACCTTCGAGGCCGCGTGTGAACGCGCCGGCGTCGGCGCCGGCGCGGTTGCGATCATCGGCGGACCCCAGGTATTTGGAATGTTCATGGACCGCTATGACACGTTCTGGCTGTCACAGGCGCCAGGGGTGCGGCTGCCCGACGGCGAGCCGTGCGTCCCCGGCGTGCCCGCGCGGTCGCCGCAGGATATCCTGGCCGGGCACGGCCTGAGGGCGGGCCCGAGTGAGGTGCTCGACGCCGCTCATGACGTCAGCGTGACGCCCTGGCGACGTGCCGGAGCTTAACCGGAACGTGCTTGTCGGAAAAGGCGACGCTATACCGTTTTCCGGTTCGGTCGAATCGCTGTTGCTTCTCCCGAGGCCTCATGGTTCGAGACGCGCGAAGACGCGCTCCTCACCATGAGGGTCGAAGACCTCATCCAGAGGAGCATCGCGAAGCTGATGCGTCTCGAAGGATGAAGCCACTGAGGTGGCAATTGCGCTAGACATCGCTATAGCCGGGATCCGCCATTCGGACGACGCCCCGGCGAAATCCGGCGATCATGAACAGCGCGCCGATGATCGACAGGTTTTTCAAGGCGTCGATCAGGGTCCTGGCATTGTCCGGCGCCGGCTGATTCCAGAAGTCGTGGAAATAGAAGGTTGCCCCGGCCACCAGGAAAATCAGCAAAATCGCAAAGAACCGTGCGCCGAGGTTGAGCGCGATCATCAATCCGCTGATCACTTCGAACGCGCCGACCGCAATCGCCAGCATCTGCGGGGTGGCCATCCCCGTGATGTTTTCAAGCTCGGTCGCATAAGGAACCAGCAGCGCCGGAATGACAACCTTGGCGGCGATGAAATCGGCTGTCGCCTGAATGCCGAACAGCTTGGTCGCTCCCGAATAGATAAACAGCACGGCGAACAAAATCCGCCCGAAAGTCACGAACGCTGGCATGGTCGGCCTCATTGGTGCTGCAAATGCTAAGCTGCTAGGCGGAACGATTATGAGCGTTCCGTTTGAGGTTTTCAAACGGTCAATCGCGCTGGGAAGGCAAGGTCTAGCCAAACAAGGTCGGTTGGTTGCGGCCGGCTCGCTCCTGGGCTTCGACCGCGGCAACCGCGGTCATGTTGAGGACGCCGCGCGCAGTTACCGATGGCGTCAGGATATGGGCCGGACGCGCGGGACCGATCAGGATAGGCCCTACCGGAAGCGCATCGGCCAGCGACTTGATGACCTGATAGGCAACATTGGCGGTGTCGAGGTTCGGCATGATCAGGATGTTGGCGACGCCTTCCAGCTTGGAGTGCGGCAGGACCAGCTTCCTTGCGGCTTCCGAAAGCGCGGTATCGCCCTGCATTTCGCCATCCGCCTCGATCTCCGGATGGTTCTGCTTCAGAAGCGCGGTGGCACGGCGCATCTTGCGCGAGGAGTCGGTATCATAGCTGCCGAAGTCGGAATGTGACACGAAGGCGACCTTCGGCTTGATGTTGAAGCGCTGGACGTGGATTGCCGCCAGCGCCGCCAGTTCTGCGAGTTCCTCGGCGCTGGGGTTCGGCCGGACCTGGGTGTCGGCAATGAAATAAGCGCCCTTGCTGGTGATCAGCAGCGCCAGCGCTGCGAAATCGCTCACCCCCGGCAGAAAGCCGATGATCTCGCGAACCTGACGCAGATGGCTGCGGTAGCTGCCCTCGACGCCGCAGATCATGGCGTCGGCCTCGCCGCGGATTACCGCGAGCGCCGCGATCACCGTCGCGTTGGTGCGCACGGCGGTACGCGCGGCGTCAGGCGTGACGCCGTGGCGGCCGGCGACGTCGATGTAGGATTGCACATAGGATCGATAGCGCGGATCGTCCTCGGGATTGATCAGATCGAAATCCTGACCGGCCTTGATGGCAAGGCCGAAGCGCTTGATCCGCGCTTCGACCACCGACGGGCGGCCGACCAGAATCGGCCGCGCCAGCTTCTCCTCCAGCACCACCTGGGTCGCGTGCAGCACGCGCTCGTCCTCGCCTTCCGCATAGATGACCCGGACCGGCTGGGTCTTGGCCTTGGCAAACACCGGCTTCATGACGAGCCCGGAACGGAACGCAAAGCGCTCCAGTTGAGCGACGTAATCCTCGAAATTCGCGATCGGACGGGAGGCTACGCCCGAAGTCATCGCCGCCTTGGCGACCGCCGGCGCGATCCGCAGGATCAGCCGCGGATCGAACGGGCTCGGAATCAGCGAGCCCGGGCCGAACCCCTGCACCTCGCCGCTGTCGAAACCGGGCGCAATCGCGTCCGACGGCGGGTCGCGCGCGAGCTGCGCGATCGCGGCTACCGCTGCAAGCTTCATGTCCTCGTTGATCGCGGTGGCGCCGACATCGAGCGCGCCGCGAAAGATGAACGGAAAGCACAGCACGTTGTTGACCTGGTTCGGAAAGTCGGAGCGTCCGGTGCAGATCATCGCATCGGGCCGCGCCTTGCGGGCCTCGTCCGGCATGATCTCCGGGTTCGGGTTGGCCAGCGCCATCACCAGCGGCTTGTCCGCCATCTGCTTGACCATCTCGGGCGTCAGCACATTGGGTGCCGACAGGCCGAGAAAGATATCGGCGCCTATAATCACCTCGGCCAGCACGCGCTTGCCGGTCTTCTGCGCATAGACCGACTTCCAGCGGTCCATCAGCGTGTTGCGGCCTTCGTGCACGACGCCGTCGATATCGCAGACCCAGATGTTCTTGTGTTGCGCACCCAGCGAAACCAGGAGATTGAGACAGGCAATCGCCGCGGCGCCGGCGCCGGAAGCCACGATCTTGACGTCCTTGAGCTTCTTGCCGTTGAGCAGCAGTGCGTTGGTGATGGCGGCCCCGACGATGATGGCGGTGCCGTGCTGGTCGTCATGGAAAACCGGGATCTTCATCCGGGCTTTCAGCTGCGCCTCGATCTCGAAACATTCCGGACCCTTGATGTCCTCGAGATTGATGCCGCCGAAGGTCGGTTCCAGCGCCGCCACGGTCTCGACCACGCGCTCGATCGTATCGGCGGCGATTTCAATGTCGAACACGTCGATGCCGGCGAATTTCTTGAACAGGACCGCCTTGCCCTCCATTACCGGCTTCGATGCCAGCGGACCGATATTGCCGAGGCCGAGCACCGCGGTGCCATTGGAGACCACCGCCACCAGATTGGCGCGGGTCGTCAGCGAGGCCGCCTCGGCCGGGTTGTTGACGATTTCCATGCAGGCGGCGGCGACGCCGGGCGAATAGGCGAGCGCCAGGTCGCGCTGGTTCGCGAGCGGCTTGATCGCCTGGATCTCGAGTTTGCCCGGCCGCGGCAGCCGATGATAAGCGAGCGCCGCGGAATGGAGGTCTTCAGAGTAGGACGCCATGCATTTCCCCCGCGGCTTCCTTCGGCCCCGACTTCAGGTTTCGGTGGCTGGTTTTCAGTTTTGCGGCAAATTGAGCCGGATGTGAAGCTCGCGCAACTGCTTCGGCGTGACCTCGGAAGGCGCGCCCATCAGCAGATCCTCGGCGCGCTGGTTCATCGGGAACAGCGAGATTTCGCGCAAATTGGTGGTGCCGCAAAGAAGCATGACAATCCGATCGACCCCCGCCGCCATGCCGCCATGTGGCGGCGCGCCATACTGGAACGCGCGATACATGCCGCCGAAACGCTCGACGACTTCATTCTCGCCATAGCCCGCGATCTCGAACGCCTTCACCATCGCGTCGGGGCGGTGGTTGCGGATACCGCCAGAGGCGATCTCATAGCCGTTGCAGGTAATGTCGTACTGGAATGCCTTGATGGTCAGCGGGTCCTGCCCGTTGAGCGCATCGAGACCGCCCTGCGGCATCGAGAACGGGTTGTGCGAGAAGTCGATCTTCTTGTCGTCCTCGTTGTATTCGTACATCGGGAAGTCGACGATCCAGGCGAGTTCGAACCGCTCTCTGTCGATCAGGTTCAGCTCCTCGCCGAGTTTTGTCCGCGCAAGGCCGGCAAATTTCCAGAACTTCTCGGGATCGCCGGCGACGAAGAACGCGGCGTCGCCCGCCTTCAGGCCAAGCGAATTGCGAATGGCCGCCGTTCGCTCCGGGCCGATGTTGTTGGCAAGGGGACCTGCACCCTCCCCGCCTTCGCGCCACATGATGTAGCCGAGCCCGGGCTGGCCCTCGCCTTGCGCCCACGAATTCATCCGGTCGCAGAACGCGCGCGAGCCGCCGGCGGTGCCGGGGATCGCCCAGACCTGATTCTTGGGGTCTTCCAGCATCCGCGCAAACACCTTGAAGCCGGATCCGCGGAAATGCTCGGAGACATCTGCCATGACAATGGGATTGCGCAAATCCGGCTTGTCGCTGCCGTATTTGCGCAAGGCTTCGGCGAATGGAATCCGCGGCCAATTCCCGGTAACGGACTTGCCCTTGGCAAAATCCTCGAACACGCCGGTGATGACCGGCTCCATCGCCGCAAACACGTCGTCCTGGGTGACAAAGCTCATCTCGACGTCGAGCTGATAGAATTCGCCGGGCAAGCGGTCGGCGCGCGGATCCTCGTCGCGGAAACAGGGCGCGATCTGGAAGTAGCGATCGAAGCCGGACATCATCAGCAATTGCTTGTACTGCTGCGGCGCCTGCGGCAGCGCGTAGAACCGGCCGGGATGAATCCGCGACGGCACCAGGAAGTCGCGCGCGCCCTCCGGCGACGACGCCGTCAGGATCGGGGTCTGGAATTCAAAAAAGCCTTGTTCTTTCATCCGTTTGCGCATGGAATCGATGATTGCGCCGCGGGTCATGATGTTCTGGTGCAGTCGATCGCGGCGCAGGTCGAGGAAACGGTACTTAAGCCTTATATCTTCGGGATATTCCTGCTCGCCGAACACCGGCAGCGGGAGTTCGCCGGCAGGCCCCAGCACTTCGATTTCGCTGACATAGAGCTCGACGGAACCGGTCGGCAATTCGGGATTGTCGGTGCCGGCCGGGCGACGGCGCACCCTGCCGTCGATCCGCACCACCCATTCCGAGCGCAGTCGTTCGGCATCCTTGAAAGCCGGTGAATCCGGGTCGGCGACGCATTGGGTCAGGCCGTAGTGGTCGCGCAGATCGATGAACAGCACGCCGCCATGGTCGCGAATACGATGGCACCAGCCGGACAAACGCGCCGTCTGGCCGATATCGCTCTCGCGGAGTTCGCCGCAGGTATGGGACCGGTAACGATGCATGGAATTTCCAAAAAACAGATGTCGGAAGATCGAATCGGGCGGCTCCAAGGCCTGCCCGGATTGCGGGAGGGTTTACCCGAGGCCGCGAGGGGCAGCAACCAAGGGAACGCCCTGTTTTGCGCCCCAAAACGCACTTTTCGGGCAGCCCCGGCCCTGAAGTGTTTGCCTATTGGCGCGGCGCGCCTATCTTTGGCTCATGACGGTGCATTTCCCCTTCCAGAATACCTATGCGGCGCTGCCTGCGAACTTCTTCGCCCGGGTGGCGCCGACCCCGGTGGCCGCGCCGCGGCTGATCAAGTTGAACCGACCGCTGGCGGTCCATCTCGGGCTCGATCCGGACCGGCTCGACAGTCCGGAAGGGGTCGAAATCCTCGCCGGCAAGCGCCTGCCGGATGGCGCGGACCCGATCGCCATGGCCTATGCCGGCGACCAGTTCGGCCATTTCGTTCCGCAGCTCGGCGATGGCCGCGCCATTCTGCTCGGCGAGGTGATCGACGCCGACGGCGTCCGCCGCGACATTCAACTCAAGGGCTCCGGCCCGACCCCGTTTTCGCGCCGCGGCGATGGTCGTGCGGCGCTCGGCCCGGTGCTGCGCGAATACGTCGTCAGCGAGGCGATGGCGGCGCTGGGCATTCCGACCACGCACTCGCTTGCTGCGGTGATCACCGGCGAAAGCGTGATGCGCGAAACGCCGCTGCCCGGCGCCGTTCTCACCCGCATCGCCGCGAGCCACATCCGGGTCGGAACGTTCCAGTATTTCGCGGCGCGTGGCGATAGCGACAGCGTGCGGCGGCTCGCCGATCACGTCATCGCACGCCATTATCCGCAAGCCGCCCGATCCGATCGCCGCTATCACGTGCTTCTGGAAGGCGTGATCGCACGGCAGGCCGCGTTGGTCGCGCGCTGGCTGCTGGTCGGCTTCATCCACGGCGTCATGAATACCGACAACACCTCGATCTCGGGCGAAACCATCGACTACGGCCCCTGTGCCTTCATGGACCAATACGACCCGGCGACAGTGTTCAGCTCGATCGACGAACAGGGCCGCTACGCCTATGCCAACCAGCCCCGGATTGCGCTCTGGAACCTGACCCACTTCGCTGAATGCCTGTTGCCGCTGCTTGCCGACGAGCAGGACAAGGCCATCGCCGAGGCCCAGGCCGCGCTCGGCGAGTTCGCGGAACAGTTCGATGCCGCCTATCAGGCCGGTCTGCGCAGCAAGCTCGGGCTGTTCACGGCGCAGGACGGCGATCCGGCGCTGGCGCAGGATCTGCTGGATGCCATGGCCAGCAACCAGGCCGACTTCACGTTGACATTCAGGCGCCTCAGCGACGCCGCGCTCGACGCCGGCGAGGACCGCCGGGTCCGCTCGTTATTTACCGATCCCACCGCCTATGATTCGTGGGCGGTGCGGTGGCGGCAACGGACCGGCAGCGAGCCCCAGCCGGCCCCCGAACGACGGACCGCGATGCGATCGGTCAACCCGGCCTTCATCCCGCGGAATCACCGGGTGGAAGCGATCATCGAAGCCGCGGTCAATCGCGACGATTATGCGCCGTTCGAGGAGTTGCTGGCGGTGCTGGCAAAGCCGTACCAGGATCAGCCGGCATTGGCAGCCTATGCCGACCCGCCCGAGCCGCACCAGCGGGTGCTGCAGACGTTCTGCGGGACATAGATCGTCAGCACTCTCGCCAGCTTTCGCCGCAGCCGTCGCTACTCCGGCCAATCAGCGAGATGGGCAAAACTCATCTCCGGCGCAAATGCAAGGCTCGAATTCGCCGCAACACCCTTGACATATCAGCGCTTTCGGCAGAACGCCTCTTCCGAAGCGTCATGGACCGTTCATGGATCTGATTACGACCAATTCAGAACTCGCCGCCGTTTGCGACCGCCTCGCCAAACACCCGGTCATCACCGTTGACACCGAATTCCTGCGCGAGACGACCTATTACCCGCTGCTCTGCGTGGTGCAGATGGCGAGCGCGGAGGAAGCGGTCGTCGTCGATACGCTGGCCGACGGCATCGATCTCAAGCCGTTCTTCGCGTTGATGGCCGACGAGAAGGTGCTGAAAGTATTCCACGCCGCCCGTCAGGACATCGAAATCGTCTGGCATCAGGCCGGCACCGTGCCGCACCCGATCTTCGACACCCAGGTGGCGGCGATGGTGCTCGGCTATGGCGATTCCATCGCCTATGACCAACTGGTCGAGCGCATCACCGGCCACCGGCCGGACAAGACCCACCGTTTCACCGACTGGTCGCGCCGGCCGCTGACCGCCGAACAGATGCACTACGCGGTCTCCGATGTCACCCATCTGCGCGACGTGTTCACGGCACTCGATGCCGATCTCAAGAAGCGCGGCCGCAGCGATTGGGTCAGCGAGGAGATGGAGGTGCTGACCTCGCCCAGGACCTATGACTTTCATCCCGAACGCGCCTGGGAACGGCTGAAGACCCGGGTGCGCAAGCCGAAGGAGCTGGCGGTGCTGATGGAAGTCGCGGCCTGGCGCGAGCAGCAGGCGCAAAGCCGCGACGTTCCACGCAGCCGCGTGCTCAAGGACGATGCGGTCGGCGACATCGCCATCCATGCCCCGACCAGCCTCGAGCGGCTGGCGAATTTGCGTTCACTGCCGAAGGGCTTCGACCGGTCGAAATGGGGTGCCGAAATCGTGGCTGCCGTGCAGCGCGGCATCGCGCGCGATCCGGCGACGCTGCCGAAGATCGAGAAGCCGCGCGGCAATTCCAACGGCACGGCGATCGTCGAACTCCTGAAGGTTCTGCTGCGCATGACGTCGGAGCGCCACGCCGTCGCCAGCAAGGTGATCGCGACGGTCGACGATCTCGAGCAGATCGCGGCCGACGACAATGCCGAGGTAGGCGCGCTGCATGGCTGGCGCCGCGAGTTGTTCGGCGAAGCGGCGCTGGCGCTTAAACACGGCCGGCTGGCGCTGGCGATCGAAAAGGGCCGCGTGGTCAAGGTCGATAGGGAATGACGGCGAAGACCGCGCCAGATCCCGGAGAAATCGACCTCAGATGATCGGGAC
>JBDTKD010000473.1:0-3331 GCA_039935515.1 Bradyrhizobium sp. | reverse complement strand
GATCTGATCGCCATCCTCGCGCTGCTCATCATCATCGTAGCCGCCTGCAGGTTCTACAGCGACAGCAACTCGGGCACGCCGAGCCACACGGCCTTCATCGTTCCCAGTCAAAGCGTTCGCTGGTGAGGCCGGATCCTGTCGCGGTCAGGGCAGCCTGATCGCCAGCAGCAAGTTCGTTTCGAACGAGCGCCACCGGTAGCCAATTCCGAAATCAATCGGCTGGCTGCTGCGGAAAAGGTCGGCGTATTTCGGCTGGTACATTCCCGGGAATTTGGCAATCGGACCGGCGTAGCGGCCGAACGGCAAGAGCCGCCATTTTTTTGGATCATAGTCGGCCAAGGGGATACCGGAATCGTCCTGGATGATCGCGGCACTGTCGGCAAGCAGAAAACCGCGCACGGCGGTGAAGTTGCCGGCGTGCAGCAGATATGACGCACTCTTGATCAGGCTGTCGCCGGGCGCCAGTCTGGCGCAAAATTGCAGGAAGCCGCTGTTTCGCACGCCGCTGTTGGACAGATCGGTGCTGAAATAATACAGCGTCCTTTCCACGCCGTCGCTGCCGGCGAACACGATCCGCACGCCGCGAGCCGCGTTGCCGGGAGTTTCGCCGGCCGAATGCACCCCACCGCCGGCGTCGAGCGTGATCAGGCTGACGCTGCGGATCGATTTGCCTGAACGCGCCAGGAAAACGTAAAGGATCGGCAGGGTGCCGCTCATCTGTCCGGCGCGCAGATCCGTCTTCATCGACTTGGTGATGAAGAAGCTGAAGCTCAGGATCGAGCCCAGCGAACGCTCGACATTGTAGAGCGTGTAGCCAAGGCCCCCGTAGGACAACCTGGTCAGGTCGGGCACCGAGCCGACCGGCTCGAGCGCGCTCAGCACGTAGGTCGTTGCCTTCGAATAAAACGCATCCGCGTAAAGGAAGTCGGGACCACTGAACATGTAAAACATGGTCGGGCGCGGCGCGGCCAGATTGGTGTTCGCCCAGGTCCGGATCTTTGCCAGCTGGCGCGCCTCGAGTTGAGCGAACGCGGCATCGAAAAGCCGTGCATGATGCTGCCACGCCGGATCCTGGGTCAGCGGCGTCAGCGGCGAGCCGGCCGATGGCGGCATGCCTGCGAGAAAGCGCGCGGTGTCATCGGGGCTGACGCTGGCGGCGCGTGCCGGCACCACAGCCGTGAGGACCATGATCACGGCGAGCGCCGCCAATTTCGCGAGCGGCTGCATCGTTATTCGCGGCCCGCGGATGCGGGCTCGCTGCCCTGGCCGTCGCGCTTGCGGAATATGGCGTAAATCACGAGCCCCGAGATCATGATCAAGATGCCGAGCGACGACTGCAACGGCCGATCGATCAACAGATAGTACATCATGAACCCGGTCACGAGCAGGAAAACCGCCGGTGTCAACGGGTATCCCAAGGCGCGATAGGGCCGTGCCAGGCCGGGTTGCGTGATGCGCAGCTTGATGACGCCAAGCACGGTGAAGAACGAGCAGAACAAAAGGGCGAACTGGATGAAATCGAGTACCGCCTCGAAACTGCGGGTGAACAGCATCAGGTTCGCGACCGCAAGCTGGAACAGAATGGCATAGGCCGGCGCTCCCTGCGTTGACTTGCGGGCGAACACACCCATCGCCGGAACATCCTCGCCCATGGTCATCATGACCCGCGGGCCGATCCACATCATGGCGCTGATGGAAGACACGAGACCGATGCAGATCATCGCACCGACGATGCGGCCGCCGACCTCACCGAAAATATGACTGCCGGCGATCCGGGCGACATCGACTTGTCCGGACAGTTGGTCGATCGGTGTGGTGTGGAGGAACACCGCATTGAGGGCGACGTAGAGCACGGTGACGATCAGTGGTCCCGCCAGCAGCGCGCGCGGCAGGCTCCGCTGCGGGGCGTGCATCTCGCCGATGATGTAGGTCGCGGCATTCCAGCCGGAGAACGAATACATCACGAACACGAGGCCGATGGCGAACGGCGCGCTGGCGACATCGGCGAAATCGGCGGCATCGGGCATGAACGAGACCGGCTGCGGCGTGCCGACGACATATCCCGCGATCAGGAACGCCACGATCAGCGCAACTTTGAGGACCGTCGAGATCAGTTGAAAGGTGCTGGAGTGCCTGACCCCGCTCAACTGCACGAGCGAGACCAGCCAGACCACGCCGACTGCAAGCGCCAGCGGCGGCGCGCCGGGAACCAGTGATTTGCCGTACTCGCCGAAGGCCATCGCGGCCAGCGCCACCGGTGCCGCGAAACCGACCGTGGCCGAAACCCAGCCCGCGAGAAATCCGAAAGCCGGGTGAAAGGCGCGGCCGAGGAAATTGTATTCGCCGCTGGAGCGCGGAAACATCGCGCCAAGCTCGCTGTAGGAAAACACCCCACACAATGCGACCAGGCCGCCAACGGTCCAGAGCAGCAGGATCGAAAAGCCGGAGGGAATGTCCTTGACCTGAAAACCGAGGCTGGTGAAGACGCCGACGCCAACCATATCGGCAACGACGATGGCGGTCGCCACGCCGACGGAGACCGTGGAGCCGCCGCCTGCAAGCCGGCCCGGCCATGTCGCGCTCCCCGTTTCCGATGCCGCCATGCCGGTCCATACCTCGGGAATCCCGCCCAGATTTTTCATCGTGCGGGCTGGGCCATTTCAATTCAAGCAACGCTAACAATGATTTAAGCCGGGACTTGAATTTAGTACCATAATACCGTGAACTATGGCCAAACCCCTTCGGCATTGTGAAAACACCGTGGCCGTCCCACAATCGCGACACGATTTCATGCTCTTTGGGAAACCGGCAATGGGGAGTTTTTTCCGAAGGCTTAACGTCACCTAAACGCCAGCAAGCTGAACTAACGATCGGCGGTGGATATTGGGGCAGTGGGTGGATGGTCGGGGCGAATCCGAAATTCCAGATGCCTGATCGCGCAGGCCGGGTGATGTCGCCGGGCGGGATCCGGCGTGCACGAGGTGATCGCGTCCGCTCGCACAGGTTTCGCTCGATCGTCGTGCTGCTGCCGCTGTCGCTCGTTCTTCTCCAATGCAGCAAGTCGCCGAACGCGGCGGTGCTTGCCGCCAACTCGCAGGCTCAAGCGGGAGATTCCTTCGACGATCGGTTTCCGAAGCCGCAGTTCCGCGATCGTTTCCCGACCGCCGAAGAGAGCTTCAGACAGCTGCCCAGCCGCACCGCGCAGCAAGAGGCCGCCTCATACCGGGTGGCCTCGCTGGCACCACAGCTGCCGTATCAGCGTCCGCCGACACGCGAAGACCAGACCGTGCTGGTCGGCCTGAAATCCTCGGCGTTTCCCTATCTCGGCGTC
>JBDTKD010000472.1:0-11017 GCA_039935515.1 Bradyrhizobium sp. | reverse complement strand
GGCCATCACCTCGATCGGCAGGCAGCCGTCGAAATAGGGCGTACTGGTTTCCCAGTCCTTGAAGTCGGTCGTTTCGCCGGCCAGCAAGGCCTGGACGAAGCCCTCATATTGCTGCTGCGTCATCGGGCAATTGATGTAGTCGGCGCCGGTACCGCCGGGGCCGACCTTGTCGTAGCGCGACTGAAACCACGCGATCGACATATCGATCGAATCCCGATGCACGATCGGGGCGATCGCATCGAAAAACGCCAGCGCATCCTCGCCGGTCAGCGCGCCGATGGCGTCGGCGAGTGGTGCCGAAGTCAACGGCCCGGTTGCGACGATGACGTTTTGCCAGTCCGCGGGCGGCAGCGCCGCGATCTCGGTGCGGCGGATCTCGATCAGGGGGTGCTCGTGCAGGGCGCTGGTGACGGCGGCGGAAAACCCGTCGCGATCGACCGCCAACGCGCCGCCGGCCGGCACCTGGTTGGCGTCGGCCGCCCGCATGACCAGCGACCCCAGCCGGCGCATCTCGGCATGCAGTAGGCCGACGGCATTGTTGGCGGCGTCATCGGAGCGAAAGGAATTGGAGCACACCAATTCAGCCAATCCGCCGGTGCGGTGGGCCTCGGTCATCCGGCCGGGGCGCATCTCATGCAGGACAACGCCGACGCCCGCATTCGCGACCTGCCAGGCCGCTTCCGAGCCGGCGAGGCCCGCGCCAATGATGTGCACGGCCTGCGAGGAGATTTTGGTAGCTGTCATGGCGGAGACGTAGCGCGTTTTCAGGCCGAGTGGAATGCGGCTCGGCCCCAGACACGACAACGCCCGCACTAAGGCGGGCGTTATCCGTTTTTCAGTCAGGCTGAAGGCGATCAGCCGTTATAGGTACCGGCTGCAACGCGCGGGATATCCGAGCGATCCAGCCCGATATCGGCCAGTTCGCGATCACTAAGCTGGGCCAGTTCGCTGACATTGCGCCGATAGTCCCGGAAAGCCTGGACCATGCGGATGAGCGAGAGCAACATGGGTATTCTCCTTATTGACGATTCAGCTCTTGGAGGACGCCTCATCGTTGGAGCGAATATAGAGGAGGGGACTCCGCTCCAGAAGTTCCAATGCTGCGGTGCAGCTAAGCATAAAACGCATAGCATGCGTAAGAACTGATTAACCAGTCAGCATGGCGCCGAGATTTTCGCCCAAATGCGCCTGTTGTCCAGCAAAACAGACCTTAGGCGCTTGGAACCTGCTGCATAGAGAGACTTAACCGTCAGAATCAGATAATTTCCGCACTTAAGAAAGCTAGGGATTTGACCCGTTTGGCTGCGCCTTTCGACCTCACCAACACGACGATCGTTGCGCTCTCCCTATGCATGATTCGCATGTGTTGTAATTATGAATATTAGATCATAATATCAAGGCGGAAGGCGGTTCGCTCCGGAGTGACGAGTCCGAGCTTTCTCGCGCGGCGGCGGGTGCCCCCGAATCGGCAAGATGGGCGCCTGCGCGATGCATATTCAGCGCGCGATGCACGCTGGAATGATGAAGTAAGAATCGGGGCTGGGCCGATTGCGTTGTGATAGGCCCTCACTCGGCCGTCGCAAGCCGAAATCTTCAGGGCGCGTGCGCGAGCTGGCTGGCGAAATAGGCGATCGTCCTCGCATAGACCTCGCTCTTGTTCCATTGCTGGATCACACCGAAATTCGTGCTGCCCGGCTCCCAATCCTTGCCGCGCTGCCAGCCGTGAGAGGCGAGGTAATTGGCCGTCGACGCCAGCACGTCGGGCGCGCTGTGCAGCAGGTCGCGGCGGCCATTGCCGTCGAAATCGACCGCGAATTTGAGATAGGACGACGGCATGAACTGGGTTTGGCCAATTTCGCCCGCCCATGCGCCGCGCATTTCCGACGGGGTGAGATCGCCGCGTTCGATGATGCGCAGGGCATCCATTAATTCCGCGCGGAATTCCTCGGAACGCCGGCAATCGTAAGCCAGGGTCGCCAGCGAACGCAGCGTCGGGAATTTTCCGATGTTGACGCCGAAATCGGTTTCCAGACCCCAGATCGCGACCAGCACTTCGCCCGGCACGCCGTAGCTTTGCTCGATGCGCCCGAGCACCGATCCATATTGCTTCATCAGATTGCTGCCGCGCATGAGCCGGGGTGGAACCATGCGGCCGGAGAACTCCTCGAAACTCTGGCTGAAGACCCGCTGCGAGCGATCTCGCGACAGCACCGTCTGGTCCAGCGTTACGCCATTCAGGCCCGACGCGATCGCAGGCTGCGAAATTCCCTTGGCGGCGGCCTCATTCTTGAAATCGTCGAGCCAGGCCTGGAAGCTGCCGGCACCGCAGGCAGCCGCCAAGGCCGGCGCGGCTGGCATCGTCAGCACAGCGGACAGGGCCAGTGCACGGACGAGACCAAGGGCCAGCAGGGGTCGCACCAAAATCATTCGCTCTCGGGGGTGATGACCACGCCGCATGAAATGTCCGTGGCAACCGCGGCCAAAACAAGGCTTGCTCAGCTCGTTGCCTTGCGGGGCGAGGCGAGTAAGCAATCCGGAGCCAAGCCACATTTCCGGATTGCTTCAGTTGATGCGCCGTCAGGCGCCGTCGCGGCGCCGCCACGGAAACAACGCCGCCGGGAAATCCGCCGCCGAACGCCGCTCGCGCGGTGGGCGGGGAGGAACCGGTCGCGGGTTGGGATCCGGTGCGATCACTTCGCGGTAGAGATGCCAGGTGGCATGGCCAAGCAGCGGGATCACGACGGTGAGCCCGAGGAAAGCGGGCAGCGATCCCGCCACCAGCAGCACGGCCACGATCAGGCCCCATGCCGCCATCGGCACCGGGTTACGTTCCACCGCGCGCATCGACGTTACCATCGCCTCGCCAGCGCCAGCATGACGATCGAGCATGAGCGGGAACGAAACCACGCTGATGCAAAGTGCCACCACGGCGAACAGAAAGCCGACACCACAGCCGACGGCGATCAGCCACCATCCCTGCGGCGTCGTCAGCACCCGCCGCACAAAGTCCGGAATTTCGGCGGCGGCCTCGTAACCGAACGCGGCGACATAGATCGCCTGGGCCGTGGCCACCCAGACCACGAACAGTGCCAGCAGCAGCGTGCCGAGCCCGAGCATGGCGCCGAACGAAGGCGAGCGCAGCACGTCAACCGCATCCCACGCCGACGGTCGATCGCCGCGCTCGCGCCGGCGGCTCAGTTCATAAAGACCGAGCGCCGCAAACGGGCCGAGCAGGGCAAAGCCTGCGGCCAGCGGAAACAGCAACGGCAGCACCGAATAGCCGAGCACCGTGCGCGCCAGCACCAATCCGAGCACCGGATAGATCCCGCACAGAATGACGGCGTGGCTCGGCACTGCCTTGAAATCCTCCCAGCCGAGCCGCAACGCCGTGTGCAGGTCGGACAGACCGATGGTTCGGACGATTGGCGCGGCCGCGATTTCCGGCGCGGTCGGGCCGAGGGGTGTCACATTGCCCGGGTTGATGTCGCCATCTCGTTGTCTCCCTTCTGGCGACGGCCGGCGCGCCCGGCGGGGTGCAAGCGGCCGTCTGCGGAAACGATCACGATCAGGCCAGACGCGAAGACAGGAAACCGAAGCTGGCCATGTCGCGAACTGAATCTCAAGCCTACTCTCAATCGATGACGCCGTCGCTCACGCTTCGGTGACTGCCTGCATTGTCGCAACGCAAACCTGCATGTCATGATCTCGTCATTCTGTTTTTACGAGGTTCGTTGCAGCGCCGCTCTGCCGCATTGGCAAGCCCATCCGAGGCGGCTAAGCTGGGTGACGATCAACCGCGGCGTCACTGGATTGGGAGCAAACGATGAGCATTTTCGGAAAAATCATGGGCGCGATCTTCGGCTCCAAGGCGACTGCCACGCCCGCAAGCGGTGGTGCCGCGACCAGCAGCGCTTCCACGAGCGGGAGTGCGCCTGCGAGCAGCAGCGGATCCGCGGCCAGTTCATCGTCGGCGGCGGCACCGGCACAGACCGTCGACGTCGCGGCCATCGTCGACAAGGCGGCTGCCGCCAAGAAAGGCGAGAAGCTCGAATGGCGCACCTCAATCGTCGACCTGATGAAAGCGCTCGACATCGATTCCAGTCTCGGTGCGCGCAAGGAGCTTGCGAAGGAGCTTGGCTATAGCGGGGACACCAATGATTCCGCGACCATGAACATCTGGCTGCACAAGCAGGTGATGGCAAAGCTCGCCGCGAATGGTGGCAAGCTGCCGCCCGAGATCAAGCACTAGAGCCTGTTAATCCTCAAATTGCGGGTGCTTGCGCAGATAGTCGACGACGAAGCCGCAACCGGCGACCACCTTCAATCCATCGTCCCGGATGCGCTCCAGCGCACCTTGCACCAGCTGCGAGGCGAAACCGCGACCGCGCAACGCGCGCGGCGTTTCGGTGTGGGTGATGATGACGGTGCCAGGTACGAGGCGATAATCGGCGAACGCTATTGCGCCTTCGACATTCAGTTCGAAGCGGCTGAGGGATTTGTTGTCGCGAACCGGGTTCATCCTGAACTCATTGCAGCAAATCGTGGTAGGCAGAGTGCCTTTCGATGAAGGCCTTCACGAACGGGCATTGCGCAATCACCTTCAATCCACTGGCACGCACCTGGTCGAGCGCGCCCCCGATCAACTTCGAGCCGATGCCCCTGCCGCCGAGTTCGGACGGCACCTCGGTGTGGACGAAGGTGATGACGCCGTCGGCGATCTCATAGTAGGTTGCGGCGATGTGGCCGTCGACCGCGAGTTCGTAGCGGTGCTGCGGCTTGTTGTCGGTAACTTCGCTCATGGCCTATGCTGTATCATCAAACCCGTCCTGCATATAGACGACTGCGCGGCCGGACCACAACGCCGCCGCGCAATCGGCGTTGGAGGCCATTAACAAGCCGTCGTGAATCTGGTTCAATTTCACCGAAGCCCGAGGCCGGTGAGGCCGCGTCGCTCCATTTCAAGAAGGTCTGTCGATGAAACCGATCGCTACCCTGCTTGGCGTCGTCCTGCTCGTGATCGCCGCCGTCTATTTCCTGGTGCCGGCGGATCAACTGCCGGGTTTCTTCCCCGGACATGAGGCCGGCGTTGCGCATGTGCATACCAAGCATGGCATCGCGGCGGGCGCGGTCGGCATTGTGCTGCTGGCCGCGGGCGTGTGGATGGGACGCAGGTGAGGGACGAGGCCCCGCCAACCGAAATGCGCGCGGCAGCGCCGTCCGGCGGCGTGACGCCGATGTCGCGCCGCGTGATGAATCTGGCGCATCTGCTGACCCAGAATGCCCGCCGCCACGGCGACCGCGTCGGATTGATGTGGCGCGACCGATCCTGGAATTGGCGCGAGATCGATCGTTCGGTTTCTGCTTTGGCCGCCGCGCTCGCCGCGCGCGGCATCGGCAAGGGCGACCGCATCCTGGTCCATTCCAGGAATGGCGAGCAGATGTTCTGGTCGATGTTCGCCGCGTTCCGGCTCGGCGCGGTCTGGGTGCCGACCAATTTCCGGCTGATGCCGGATGAAGTGGCCTGGCTCGCAACCTCCTCGAGCGCCAAGGCCTTTTTGTGCCAAGGCGATTTTCCCGATCATGCCGCGGCCGTCACAGCGGCGAGCCCCGCGCTTGGCTTGCTGTGGCGGATCGGCGAAGGCGGGTTCGGCGAGACGTCCGTGGGCGAGGCGATCGC
This sequence comes from Bradyrhizobium sp., assembly GCA_039935515.1. Lineage (GTDB taxonomy): Bacteria > Pseudomonadota > Alphaproteobacteria > Rhizobiales > Xanthobacteraceae > Bradyrhizobium. The sequence goes on along the minus strand of JBDTKD010000472.1, from coordinate 5,340 downwards.
GGCGCATGCCGGGGCGGCGGTCGAGAATGCCAGGGTCGACTATGATGACCCTTGCTGGTTCTTCTTCACCTCCGGCACGACCGGGCGTTCCAAGGCGGCGGTGCTGACCCACGGCCAGATGGCCTTTGTCGTCACCAATCACCTCAGCGACCTGATGCCGGGGACGACGGAAAACGACGCCTCGCTGGTGGTCGCGCCGTTGTCGCATGGCGCAGGCGTGCATCAACTCGTGCAGACCGCGCGCGGCGTGCCGACCATCCTGCTGCCCTCGGAGCGGTTCGACATCGGCGAGGCGTTCCGGCTGATCGAGGCGCACCGCGTCAGCAACATCTTCACGGTGCCGACCATCCTGAAGATGATGGTCGAGCATCCCGCGATCGAACGCTACGATCATTCGTCGCTGCGCTACGTCATCTACGCCGGCGCGCCAATGTACCGGGAGGACCAGAAGGCGGCGCTGGGCAAGCTCGGCAACGTATTGGTGCAGTATTTCGGCCTTGGCGAGGTCACCGGCAATATCACGGTGCTGCCGCCCCATCTGCACGATCCCGAGGATGGACCGCAGGCGCGGATCGGCAGTTGCGGCTATGAGCGCACCGGCATGCAGGTCTCGATCCAAGGCGATGACGGCGAGGAACTCAAGCCGTTCGAGACCGGCGAGATCTGCGTGATCGGCCCGGCCGTGTTCGCCGGCTATTATGACAACCCGGAGGCCAACGCCAGGGCCTTCCGCAACGGCTGGTTCCGCACCGGCGATCTCGGCCATATGGATGCGGAAGGTTTTGTCTATATCACCGGCCGCGCCTCGGACATGTACATATCCGGCGGATCCAACATCTATCCGCGCGAGATCGAGGAGAAGATCCTCGCCCATCCCGCGATCGGCGAGGTCGCGGTGCTTGGCGTGCCCGATCCGGTGTGGGGCGAGGTCGGCGTTGCCGTCTGCGTGCCGCGCGAGGGAGCGAGCCCGGTGACGGAGGCGGACATGGCCGGCTTCCTCGCGCCGAAGGTGCCGCGCTACAAGATGCCGAAGCGCTTCTTCTTCTGGGAGTCCCTGCCGAAATCCGGCTACGGCAAGGTGCCGAAACGGCTGGTGCGCGATGAACTCGAGGCGCGCGGGCTGCTCGATCTCACCGCGAAGCAGCGCGATTGATGCGGCGCATCGTCCAGCCCGGGCCGCCGGTGCCCGCGCGCATCCAATGGGTGGAAGCCCGCGGCCGCGCCTTTGCCATGACGCTGGAAGCGGGCCTGCCGCTCCTGGAGGCCGCGCGCCGGCTTTGCGGCGCAAGGATTTGCCGGCGGCACCTTGAACATCGGGGGCGGGGCGCTCGGCCCTTTCGCCTATGTGATGCCGGCGCTGTCGAAGACTGGCGCGAACGCGGCCTTCTATAGCGAAACTTTCCGGCCCGCCGGCGCGGCGCGGCTGAAGATCGCGAGCATGACTCTGGGCCAGCGCGACGGTGCTGCCTTCTTCCATTGCCACGGCCTGTGGACGGAAGCCGACGGACGCATCAGCGGCGGCCATATCCTACCGGAGGAAACCGTGGTCGCCGAGCCCCTTGAGGCCGACGGCCTCGGCATCGATGGCGCGATCTTCACGGCCGAGCCCGACCTCGAGACCAATTTCAAATTGTTCGGACCGCTGCCGAGCCCGCTGGCAGGTGCCGAAACCACCAGCCGCGCCTTTGCGCTGCGGCTGCGGCCGAACCAGGATCTCGCCGGCGCGCTGGAGGATTTCTGCCGTGCGCGCGGGATCGCCCGCGCAAAGCTTCACGGCGGCGTCGGCAGCACCATCGGCGCGCGCTTTGCCGATGGGCGCATGGTTGAACCCTTCGCGACCGAACTGGCGGTGAGTTCGGGCATGGTCGAACCCGGCGCGGGCGGCGCGCTGGAAACTGCGCTCGACGTCGCGCTGGTCGACTACACCGGCGGCGTCGCCGAGGGCCGGCTGAAGCGTGGCGACAACCCGGTGCTGATGACGATGGAACTGGCGCTGGAGGTGGTTTAGTCTAGCGCCGGGCCGCACAGTGTTGAGCCGCTATCGTGTCCTACGGCCCGAAAATGTCCATCGACGAGCTTCCGGTATCGTTCGAAAATCGAATATAAAACCTTGAACATCGCGTCCGGCCGGAGAAAGGGCACTGCAGCTTGGGCAGGAGACGCCAGCGTACGGTCAATATGCCCGCGCCCTATCTCAGGCGCATCTGGATCGACGCCGCGCGCGTTCCCGATCCCGACGCCTATCCGTTCTGTCTTCCGTTTCTCAGGAACGAGTTCGAACTCAGCTTCGACCGCGCCATCACCATCATTGTCGGCGAGAACGGCACCGGCAAGTCGACCTTGCTGGAAGGGATCGCGGTGTACGCCGGGTTTGACGAAGCCGGCGGCGGCAAGGGATATATGCCGGTCGATCACTCCGACGCGATCGAGGCGACGGGCGGCGAGCTTGCAGAGGCGCTGCGCGCCAGTTGGCTGCCAAAGATCGCCGACGGCTGGTTCTTCCGGGCCGAGAGTTTCTTTTCCGTCGCCAGATATCTCGATGAGGTCGGGCAGGGCACTCGGAGCGGACCGCCTGATTTCCTCTCCTACTCGCACGGCGAAGGTTTTCTGCGCTTCTTCGAGGAGCGCTGCCAGCGCCAGGGCATCTTCATCTTCGACGAGCCGGAATCGGCGCTGTCCCCGGCGCGCCAGATCGAGTTCCTCAAGCTGCTGCGTCGCATGGACCGTTCCGGAATTTGCCAGGTCATCATGGCCACCCATGCACCGATGCTGATGGCCTATCCGAACGCGCGTTTGCTGCGATTGTCGAAATACGGACTGGAGACCGTGGCCGTCGAGGACACCGATCATTACAAGGTGATGCGCGAATTCTGCATCGATCCCGCAAGCTTCATGGAAGCGGCGATCGCGGAGTAGGGGTGGTCCCTTTGCGTCATTCCGGGCCTGCGCCAAGCGGCGCATCCCGGTTATTGCCTTGGTCACTCCGCCGCTTCGCTGGCGCCGCTCTTGCGCGGCTTGCGTGCCTTTGCCAGCACTGGCGCCAGGAACCTGCCGGTGTAGCTGCGCGGCGCTTTCACGATGTCTTCCGGAGGACCCCAGGCGACGATTTCGCCGCCGCCGTCGCCGCCTTCGGGGCCGAGGTCGATCACCCAGTCCGCAGTCTTGATCACTTCGAGATTGTGCTCGATCACCACCACGGTGTTGCCCTGCGACACCAGCTCGTGCAGCACTTCCAGGAGCTTCTTGACGTCGTGGAAATGCAGCCCGGTGGTGGGCTCGTCGAGGATGTAGAGCGTGCGCCCGGTGGCGCGCTTCGACAGCTCCTTGGCGAGCTTGACGCGCTGGGCTTCGCCGCCGGACAGCGTCGTCGCCTGTTGGCCGACATGGATGTAGTCGAGGCCGACCCGGTGCAGCGTCTTGAAAGTCTCGCGCACGCGCGGCACCGCCTTGAAGAATTCGGCGGCTTCCTCGACCGTCATGTCGAGCACGTCGGCGATCGACTTGCCCTTGAACAGCACCTCCAGCGTCTCGCGGTTGTAGCGCTTGCCCTTGCAGACGTCGCAGGTGACGTAGACGTCGGGCAGAAAGTGCATCTCGATCTTGATGACGCCGTCGCCCTGGCAGGCCTCGCAACGGCCGCCCTTGACGTTGAAGGAAAACCGCCCGGGCTCGTAGCCGCGCGCCTTGGCTTCGGGGAGGCCCGCAAACCACTCCCGGATCGGTGTGAACGCGCCGGTATAGGTCGCAGGGTTGGAGCGCGGGGTGCGGCCGATCGGCGACTGGTCGATGTCGATGATCTTGTCGATATGCTCGAGTCCCTCGATGCGATCATGCGGCGCGGCGCCCTCGCTGGCATTGTTGAGCTTGCGTGCAATCGCGCGATACAGGGTATCGATCAGCAGCGTCGACTTGCCGCCACCGGAGACTCCGGTGACGCAGGTGAACAGCCCCAGCGGAATTTCCGCCGAGACGTTTTTCAGATTGTTGCCGCGGGCGTTGACCACCTTGATGGTGCGGCGATGGTTCGGCGGGCGGCGCTCGGGAATCTCGACCGACAATTCGCCGGTGAGATATTTGCCGGTCAGCGAGTTCGGATTGTTCATGATGTCGGCGGGCGTACCCTGGGCGACGATATGGCCGCCATGCATGCCGGCTCCGGGGCCGACATCGAGCACGTGGTCGGCGAGCCGGATCGCATCCTCGTCGTGTTCGACCACGATCACGGTGTTGCCGAGGTCGCGCAGCCGCTTCAGCGTTTCCAAAAGCCGCGCGTTATCGCGCTGGTGCAGGCCGATCGACGGCTCGTCGAGCACATAGAGCACGCCGGTCAGGCCGGAGCCGATCTGCGAGGCGAGCCGGATGCGCTGGCTTTCGCCGCCGGACAGCGTGCCCGAGGCGCGCGCCAGCGTCAGATAGTTCAGCCCGACATCGAGCAGGAACGACAGCCGCTCGCGGATCTCCTTCAGCACCCGCGCTGCGATCTCGTTCTGCTGGGCGTTGAGCACCCTGGGCACGGTCTCGAACCACTCGCCGGCGCGGCGCACCGAGAGCTCGGAGATTTCGCCGATATGCTTGCCGCCGATCTTGACGCACAGCGCCTCCGGCTTGAGCCGATAGCCGTGGCAGGCCGCGCAGGGCACGTCGGAGAAATATTTGGCCAGTTCCTCGCGCGCCCACTCGCTCTCGGTCTCGCGATAGCGGCGGTCGATATTGGTGATCACGCCCTCGAACGGTTTCCTGGTGTCATAGGAGCGCACGCCGTCCTCATAGGAGAACTTGATCTCGTCCGCGCCGGAGCCGTGCAGGATGGCGGTCTGGGTCTTCTTCGGCAGATCCTTCCACTTGGTGTCGAGGGTGAACTTGTAGAACTTGCCGAGCGCGGTCAGGGTCTGGATATAATAGGGCGAAGAGGATTTCGCCCATGGCGCGATCGCGCCCTTGCGTAGCGTCAGTTCCTTGTCGGGGATGACGAGATCTTCATCGATATGCTGCTCGATGCCGAGTCCGCCGCAGGCCGGGCAGGCGCCGTAGGGGTTGTTGAACGAAAACAGCCTGGGCTCGATTTCAGGAATGGTGAAGCCGGACACCGGGCAAGCGAATCTCTCCGAGAACAGGATCCGCTCCGGCCCGCTCTTGTCATGAATTTTTGCCACCTTCTTTGCCGCAGGCTCGTACTGCTCCCTCCCCCCTTGCGGGGGAGGGTTGGGGAGGGGGGTAGCGTCGGACGCCGATGCGCGCGGCTTACCCCCCTCCCGGCGCTTCGCGCCGACCTCCCCCACAAGGGGGGAGGAAACAGCAGGAGAGGCCGCAGAGCCGGGAGCGTCCGCATATTCGATCACC
>JBDTKD010000471.1:0-8863 GCA_039935515.1 Bradyrhizobium sp. | reverse complement strand
GGGCATGCCCATCGTTGCGGTGTCGGGCCTGATGGGCGAGGGTATCGACCGGCTGATGAGCGCGATCGAACAGGCCTACGCCACCTGGAACAGGCGGGTGCCGACCGCATCGCTCAATCGCTGGTTCGAGCAGGCCGTCGCTGCCAACCCGCCGCCGGCGGTGTCGGGCCGGCGGCTAAAACTGAACTACATCACGCAGGCCAAGGCACGGCCGCCGAGTTTTGTGCTGTTCTGTTCGCGCGCCGATGCCGTGCCGCAGTCCTACCTCCGCTATCTCGTGAATTCCTTGCGCGAATTCTTCGAGCTTCCCGGCACGCCGGTGCGGATCACGCTGCGCGAGAAGGCCAATCCGTACGCCTACAAGCGAAAGCGGCCGTCGTGAGCGAAGGAACCGCGCCGGAGCGTCCGCTCGAGGTGACCGCCATGCGCGGTGGCGCGGTGGCCTTCATCTTCGTCACCATCCTGCTCGACATGTTCGCGCTCGGCATGATCATGCCGATCCTGCCCAAACTGGTCGAAAGTTTCGTCGACAACGACACCGCCAGTGCGGCGCGCATCTTCGGCCTGTTCGGCACCGCGTGGGCGCTGATGCAGTTTTTCTTCTCGCCGATCCTCGGCGGCCTGTCGGACCGGTTCGGCCGGCGGCCGGTGGTGCTGCTGTCGAATTTCGGACTCGCGTTCGATTACGTGCTGATGGCGCTGGCGCCGTCGCTGATCTGGCTGTTCGTCGGCAGGGTGATTTCAGGCATCACCTCGGCCAGCGTCTCGACCGCCTTTGCCTACATCGCCGACATCACGCCGCCGGAACGGCGGGCGGCGGTGTTCGGCAAGGTCGGCGCGGCCTTCGGCGCCGGATTCATTCTGGGCCCGGCGATCGGAGGTTTGCTCGGCGGCATCGGGCCGAGGCTGCCGTTCTGGGCCGCCGCGGGCCTGAGTTTCGCCAATGCGGTTTACGGCTTGCTGATCTTGCCGGAGTCGCTGCCGCGCAGTCGCCGTTCGCCGTTCCGCTGGAAAAGCGCCAATCCGCTCGGCGCGCTGCACCTGTTGCGTTCCGACCGGGTTCTTGCCGGACTGTCGGTAGCGAATTTCTTTGCGCAACTCGCCCATGTGGTGCTGCCGAGTACGTTCGTGCTCTATGCGACCTACCGCTATGGCTGGAATACAGCGACCGTCGGCCTCACGCTCGCCATGGTGGGCATTTGTGCGATGGCCGTGCAGGGGGCCGCGATCGGGCCCATCGTCCGACGGTTCGGCGAGCGCCGGGCGCTACTGCTCGGGCTTGGCTGCGGCGTCGTCGGCTTCCTGATTTTCGGGGTCGCGCCGAGCGGCCCGCTATTCTGGCTCGGCATTCCCGTGATGGCATTGTGGGGCCTCGCCGGCGCGGCGACGCAGGCGTTGATGACGCGATTGGTCGCGCCCGTGCGGCAGGGCCAATTACAGGGCGCAACCAGCAGCGTGCAGAGCCTGTCCCAACTGGTGGGGCCGTCGCTGTTCACGCTGACATTTGCCTATTTCATCGGCACGCAGACGCCCCTGCAACTGCCCGGCGCGCCGTTCCTGCTGGCGTCGGCGCTGCTGGGGTTGGCGCTATTGATCGCGGCGCGCGTGACGGCGGCCGACGGCGTCGCCGCCTAGCCGCGGCGCACGCTAAGCTGGCGCGCGAAAGCTCATCAAGGTGCGGGTCTTGTAATCAAAGAACTTGCCGGTCTCGGTCCACGCCGGCGCGCACATCGGAACGATGAATTCCGCGGCCTGCTCCGGCGTATCGAGCGTCATCGGATCTTCGCCGGGAAACACGGTGGCGCGCATCCGGGTGCGGATCGGGCCGGGGCTGAACAGGTTGACGCGGATCGGCGTCGATGCCGTCTCATTGGCCCACACCCGCACCAGCGCCTCCAGGGCGGCCTTGGAGGCGGAGTAGGGACCGAGATAGGCCAGCGCCTTGTTGGAGGCGGCCGAGGTGACGAATACGGCGCGGCCGGCGTCGGACTGGCGGAGCAGCGGCTCCATGCAGCGGATCAACTGGAAGTTCGCGGTGACGTTGATTGCCATCACGTCGGTCCATGGCTTGAGCTCGATATGTCCGAGCGGTGAGGAAGGACCGGCGACGCCGGCATTGCCGACCAGAATGTCGAGCTTGCCATGACGTTCGTGCAGCGCCGCGCCGAGCCGCGCGATTCCCTCGAAATCGGTGAGGTTGAGCGGCACCAGCGTGGCGCTGCCGCCCTCTTTTTTTATTTCGTCATCGAGCTCTTCGAGGCCACCCTGGGTCCGCGCCACGGCAACGATGTGCGCGCCGGCCCTGGCCAGCGCGCGGGCGGTGGCATAGCCGATGCCGCGCGAAGCGCCGGTTACGAGAGCAATGCGGGATCCGAGCGGAAGGGGCATGAGGCGACTCTGTTCGCGGTCGTCCCCGCGAACGCGGGGACCCATACGCCGTGAGGGTTATGATGCTGGAAAGTGTTCGTGTCTTGTGCTCGAACAACCGACGCCGGTGGTTATGGTCCCCGCGGTCCGCGGGGACGACGTGGTGGGTGGCTTAGCTCGCCTCCGCCAGCAGCGACAATTGCCGCGGCTGCGGCTCGGCCTGGGTCATGTCGGTGAGCGGGGTCGGATATTCGCCGGTAAAACAATGATCGGTGAATTTCGGATGGGCGGGATCGCGGCCGGGTTCGCCCATGGCGCGATAGATGCCGTCGACCGACAGGAACGCCAGCGAGTCGGCGCCGATCAACTGCCGCATCTCGTCGAGGTTGTGGGTCGCCGCCAGCAGGCCGGCGCGGTCGGGGGTGTCGATGCCGTAATAATCCGGATGCGTGATCGGCGGCGAGGCGATGCGGAAATGCACCTCGCGGGCACCGGCGTCGCGCATCATCTTGACGATCTTCTTCGAGGTGGTGCCGCGCACCAGCGAATCGTCGATCAGTACGATCCGCTTGCCCTCGATCGCCGCGCGGTTGGCGGAGTGCTTCATGCGCACGCCGAGTTCGCGCACGCTCTGCGTCGGCTGAATGAAGGTGCGGCCGACATAGTGGTTGCGGATGATGCCGAGTTCGAACGGCACGCCGGATTCCCGGGAATAGCCGATCGCCGCCGGCACGCCGGAATCCGGCACCGGAACCACGACGTCGGCCTCGACATGGCTTTCGCGGGCAAGTTCGGCGCCCATCGCCTTGCGCACGTCGTAAACGGAACGGCCGCCGACGATGGAGTCCGGACGCGAGAAATAGATGTATTCGAAGATGCATGGCCGCGGCGGCATCGGCGGGAACGGCTTGTGGCTCTGCGCCCCGCGCTCGTCGAACACGACGACTTCGCCGGGATCGATGTCACGGAGGTATTTCGCGCCGATGATGTCGAGCGCACAGGTTTCGGAGGCGAGGATCGGACAGCCGTCGAGTTCGCCGAGCACCAGCGGGCGAATGCCGAGCGGATCGCGGGCGCCGATCAGCTTCTTGTTGGTCAGCGACACCAGCGAATAGGCGCCTTCGATGGCGCGGAGCGATTCGATGAAGCGGTCGATGAAGCGGTTGCGCTTGGACTGCGCCACCAGATGCAGGATGACCTCGGTGTCGGTGGTGGACTGCATCATGGCGCCGTTGCGCACCAGTTCGCGCCGCAGGGTCAGGCCGTTGGTGAGATTGCCGTTGTGACCGACGGCAAAGCCGCCGGCATTGAGTTCGGCGAACAGCGGCTGGACGTTGCGCAGGATGGTCGCGCCAGTGGTGGAATAGCGGACATGGCCGATGGCGGCATTGCCGGGGAGGCGCTCGATCACCTCGCGGCGGGAAAAGGTGTCACCGACCAGACCGAGCCGGCGCTCGGAGTGAAACCGGGCTCCGTCGAAGGAGACGATGCCGGCGGCCTCCTGGCCGCGGTGCTGCAAGGCGTGCAATCCGAGAGCGGTGATGGCGGCGGCTTCGGGATGGCCAAAAATGCCGAACACGCCGCATTCCTCGCGCAGCGTGTCGCCGTTCAGGTCCTGGTCGGTTAGGTCGAGATCAAGGTGTGCCGCCGCATCGGAAGGGCTCTGTATCTCGTCCATCGCGCCTCTCTTTTGGCCTGTATCAATGTCCCGCGGGTTTCTCGATCAGCTTTTTCAGGCTGTCGCGGGCAGGTTTGCTATAGCCATCACCAGCGCCCGGCGTCCCGGGGTCGGTATCCGTCTGTTCGTCATCCGGCTTGTTCTTCTTGAATCTCTTCAAGATGGTGTTCTCGGGGTCATCCGGCAAGAGCGACATCAGCCAATCCCCGGTTCCCTGCAGCACCACCCGGGATTTTGCCCCGGTCACCCAGTCGGGGCGCTGCTTGTCGGGAACCAGCCAGCTGAAGAACATGAAGGCGACGACCACGATCAGCAGGCCTCGCGCCAGCCCGAACAGGAAGCCGAGGGTGCGGTCAAGCGCGCCGATCCGGGAGTCCAGGATCATGTCCGAAATCCGTACCGTGATGATGGAAACCACGATCAGCGTACCGATGAACACGCCGGCGACGACGACCACGCTGGCGACCGTGTCGTTGTTGAAATAGGTCTTGGCGGTCGGCAGCAGCTTCCCGAACGCGTAAAGGGTAACCAATGCCGCGGCGCCCCATGCCGCGATCGACAGGATCTCCCGCATAAAGCCGCGTACCATCGCGAGCAGGCCGGATATCAGCATCACAGCGAGCAGGACGAGATCAAGTATCGTTATCGGCATCGGCTGGTCAGGTCCGCTCGTAAGGTTAAGACCGCGAATCGGGGGCAAGGTCGGAAATCGTGACCCGGCCGCGCGCGGGTTGTATAGCGGCGGGGGCCGGCTAGGTCACGCCGCTTTAGCCGTTCTCGCGACGGAATCGTGCCGGTGTGGCATTTTTCTCTGTCTCCGCCCCGTCCCGGATTCTCTTTGGATTGCCGCGCGCGGCGATATCCGCCACCAGGGTGGTCAATCCGCCGACGGTATTGAGCGAAAGGCCGGCGTCGCCTCCGACCTCGCCACGCGCCGATTCCGGCAGCACCGCGCGCCCGAACCCGAGCTTTGCCGCCTCCTTCAGCCGCGCCGAGGTTTGCGCCACCGGCCGCACCGCACCCGACAGCGAAATCTCGCCGAAATATACCGCGTCCGTCGGCAACGGCGCGTTAACCAGAGATGACACCAGTGCGGCAGCGGCCGCGAGGTCGGCCGCCGGCTCCTGGATCCGCAGGCCGCCCGCGACGTTCAGATAGACGTCGTGGCCGGAAAGTTTCACGCCGCAATGGGCCTCGAGCACCGCCAGCACCATCGACAGCCGGCTCGGATCCCATCCCACCACCGCGCGGCGCGGGGTGCCGAGCGACGTCGGCGCCACCAGCGCCTGTAATTCCACCAGCACCGGGCGGGTACCTTCGATCCCGGCGAATACCGCAGTGCCCGGGCTGCCGAGATCGCGTTCGGACAGGAACAGCTCGGAGGGGTTGGAGACTTCGCGCAGCCCGAGGCCCGTCATCTCGAACACGCCGATCTCGTCGGTCGGCCCAAAGCGATTCTTGACCGCGCGCAGGATGCGGAATTGCTGCGAACCTTCGCCCTCGAACGACAGCACGGCGTCGACCATGTGTTCGACCACGCGCGGACCGGCGATCTGGCCGTCCTTGGTCACATGCCCGACGAGGATAATCGCGGCGCCGGACTTCTTGGCGAATCGAATCAGCGCCTGCGCCGAGGCGCGCACCTGGGTAACCGTGCCCGGGGCGGATTCCACCGTGTCGGTCCACATGGTCTGGATCGAATCGATCACGATCAGGCGCGGCACCGTACCCTCGGACAACGTCGAGACGATATCCTCGACCGAGGTTTCCGCAGCGAGTTGCACCGGCGCATCGGCAAGGCCGAGGCGCTCGGCACGCAGCCGTACCTGCGCCACCGCCTCTTCGCCGGAAATGTAAACCGCGCGATGGCCGGCGCGCGCCAGCAGGCTGGTGGCCTGCGTCAACAGCGTCGATTTGCCGATGCCGGGATCGCCGCCGACCAGCAGCACCGAACCTCTGACAAAGCCGCCACCGGTAACGCGATCGAGTTCCGCCATGCCGGAGGGCAGGCGGGGAGCATCCTGGCTCTTGCCGGTCAGCGTCTCCAGCGCGAACAGCCGGCCCTTGCGCCTGGAGCGGATCGAGACCGGCATGGCGGTGGCCCCGGTGGTGTCCTCCTCGACCAGCGTATTCCACTCGCCGCAGGACTCGCACTTGCCCTGCCAGCGATTATAGGCCGCGCCGCAATTCTGGCAGACAAAGGAAAGGACGTTCTTGGCCATGAAGGTGTGAGTCGGAGGTCAGGGTGAATGCGCCGCCGTCCATAACACGGAAAGTCCGGCCGCGAGCATGATACCATCCATCAGCAGCCGAAATACGCGCTCGTCGAGCCGGAGCACAAAGCGCCTGGCGATGAAGGCGCCCGACATCAGCGAGGAGCCCGCGATCAGGCCCTGGAGCGCGAGATCCGGCGTCAGCGCGCCGAAGCGCTGGAAGGTGGCGGATTTGCTCAGATAAAGCCCGAGCGAGCTTGCCGCCTCGGTGGCGAGAAAGGCGCCCTTGCTGAGACCGTAGAACAGAAACAACGGCACGCTCAGGGGTCCGGTCGAAACCACGATGCCCGTGAGGTAGCCGATCACGGCGCCGCCGATCGCGACCTGCCACAATCGTATCTTCAGATCGTGCCGGGCGAGCCAGTGCCGCACCGGCACCATCGCGATCAGAAACAGGCCGATCGAGACATCGACGACGTGCGACGGCAGTGCGAGCAGGGTGCGGGCGCCGAGCGCCGCGGCCGGAATGCCGGGAATCGAATAGGCGGCGCAGGCGCGCCAGTCGACCTCGCGCCACCAGGCGAGGATGCGCGACAGATTCGCCATCACGGATGCGACCGCCATGATCGGCACGGCCTGTTTCGGCTCGTATTGATAGATCAGGATCGGCATCAGCATGATTGACGAGCCGGTGCCGATGATGCCGCTGATGGTTCCGGCGACGAGCCCGACCGCGAGGACAAAAAGGAAGTTCAAGCGTCTGCCTCCGTCGCCTTCGCTTCCCGCGATGACAAACTCATCGCAGCACGATCCATGCCGGGGCATGGTCGCTGGCGCCGTCCTCGCCGCGCACCTCGCGGTCGACGCCGGCCTTCAGCAGGCGAGGGGCCAGTGCCGGGCTCAGCAGCAAATGATCAAGCCGCAGTCCGGCATCGCGCGGCCAGCGGTTTCGCTTGTAGTCCCAGAACGTGAACATCGGCTTTGACGGGTGGAGGTTGCGGATGGCGTCGGTCCAGCCTTGTCCGACCAGGGAGCCGAAAGCATCACGGCTGCGGGGCTGGATCAGCGCATCGTTGTCCCATGATCTGGTCGGATAGATATCCAGAGCCGTCGGGGCGACGTTGTAGTCACCCGCCAGCACCACCGGAATGTCCTGCTTGATGAACTTCGCGGCGTGCCGCCGCAGCCGCCTCAACCATTCGAGCTTGTAGTCGAATTTCGGGCCCGGCTGCGGGTTGCCGTTCGGCAGATAGAGGCTGGTGACGATGACGCCGTTGACGGCGGCTTCGATGTAGCGCGCCTCCGCATCGGTGCGATCGCCGGGAAGCGCGGTTCGGACCAGCACCGGATCGGCTTTTCGCGCCAGGATCGCGACCCCGTTCCAGGCTCTTTGCCCGCGCCAGACCGCGCCATAGCCGGCCTCGGCGAGGGCATGGGCCGGAAAATCCTTGTCGGTCGATTTCAGCTCCTGCAGGCAGACGATGTCGGGCTTTGCCGAACCCAGCCATCGCAGCAAATTGGGCAGGCGACGATTGACGTTGTTGATGTTGAAGGTTGCGATTTTCATGTGCAGAGTGGCGAAGCCCCAAAGTCAACCGGAGATCCCATGACCAGGTCAGGTTTCGTCGTTCTCGCGCTCGCGGTCGGATTTGTCACTGCCGCTTCCGCCCAGACCCTGACTGCCGAGCAGCGCACCGCATGCAAGGCGGATTTCGAGAAATACTGCCAAGGCACCGCGCCCGGCGGCGGCCGCATCGTAGCCTGCCTGAACAAACAGCGTGCCCAGATCAGCGACGCCTGCCGTAAGGTCGTCGACGCCCAGAAGAAATAGGCCGCCCTAAACGGACGCTGCATCGCGCGCGGCTGCGGCCTCCGATGTGCCGCCCTTGTAGGCCCGCACATAGCGCGGGCCGAGGCTGGTGAGAACCTCATAGCCGATGGTACCGAAATGGTGCGCCAGTTCGTCGACGGTGATGCCCTCGCCGATCAGCGTTACCATGTGGCCGCGCCGTACCGCATTGTTGGGCAAATCGGTGACGTCGACGGCGATCAGGTCCATCGAGATGCGGCCGGCGACCGGGCAGCGCTTGCCGGCAACCACCACTTCGGCGCTGCGGGTGCCGTCGCCGCCGCCGGCGGCCCGGAAATATCCGTCGGCATAGCCGGCGGAGACGATCGCGAGCCGGGTCGGCCGCCGCGCGGTCCAGACGGCGCCGTAGCCGACGCTCTCGCCGCGCTCGACACTGCGGATTCGCATCACGCGAGCTTTCAGATCGACCACCGGCTGCATCGGATTGTCCGCCTCGGGCGTTGGATTGACGCCGTAGAGCGCCGCACCCGGCCGCACCATGTCGAACTGGAACGGTGCCCCGAGGTAGACGCCCGAGGAATTCGACAGCGATGCCGGCACCCCGGTAAACAGGCTGGCGATCTCGCGAAAGGTCGCGAGCTGTCGCGCATTGAGCGGGTGATTGAGGTTCTCGGCGCAGGCGAGGTGGCTCATGACCAGCGTGATGCCGTGATCGCCGGCATTGATTCTGGGAATGATGCCCTGCGCCTCGGTGAGGCTCATGCCGAGCCGGTTCATGCCGGTGTCGATGTGAAT
>JBDTKD010000470.1:0-12899 GCA_039935515.1 Bradyrhizobium sp. | reverse complement strand
TCGACCATGTTGAGGATGCGCTCGACCTCGCCGCCGAAATCGGCGTGGCCCGGTGTATCGACGATGTTGATGCGGGTGTCCTTCCACTGCACCGATGCCGCTTTGGCAAGAATGGTGATGCCGCGTTCGCGTTCCAGATCGTTGGAATCCATCGCGCGCTCGACCACGCGCTGGTTGTCGCGATAGGTGCCGGATTGCTGCAGCAGGCGGTCGACCAGCGTGGTCTTGCCGTGGTCGACGTGGGCGATGATGGCGACGTTGCGAAGGTTCATAGCTTTTCTTCTGGCTCGGACAATGGCTGGAGCGCGATCTCGCCGGAAAACCGGGACCCATTCTTCCGGATCACGCTCAAACCTGGAATTCGAAAGGGCGCGCGGCGCCCAAAAAGGAAGCCCGGCCGAAAGGACCGGGCACACCTTGCTCGTTGCGGCGCAATATAGTCAGAAATCGCCGGAAAACAATGCGTTGTTTTGCGCCTTGGTCAGCTGATTTTCGCGCCGGAACCGGTCCGGTTTCAGCTGATATGATCCGTTTCGGACGGATAGACCCCGCGCAGCACTTGCTCGAAGTGGCTTTTGACGGCGTCGTTACAAGGGCACGCCCGGATCCGCAGCGCATCCGGGTTGCGCACCAGGATCGAACCGCGGCGCGTCTCCAGCACGCCCGCGGCCTTGAACGCCTGGATCACGCGGCTGGTGTAGCTGCGGCCGACCCCGAGCAGCGTCGCAAGCTGTTCGTGCGTCAGCGGCACGGTGTTGTCGTCACCAGTGCGCTCCATCGCCGAGATGATCCATTTCGCGGTGCGCTGCTCGATCGAGTGGATGGCGTTGCATGCGGTCGACTGGAACATCTGGGCGAGCATGCAATCGGCATAGCGCGCGAACACGTTACCCAAGGTCGCCGACATCAGCTTCGCGGCTTCCAGTTTGCCAACATGCAGGCGCACGAACGGGCCGCCGAACTTGACCATGATGCGGGTGTAGGCGGGCAAGAATCCCTTGCTGACAATGCCGCCGACGGCGCCTTCGCGGCCGACCAGAATGGTCTCGACGTCGCGACCGTCCGCATTGGGAACCATGAAGGTCGCCAGACTCGGCCCGCACGGAAAATGGACCACCTCGACGTCGTCACCGGGATTATAGAGCAGCTCGTTCGCTTTGAGCTCTTGCCGGGCGAGATGCGGCGCGATCAGGCCGAAGTCGCTGGCGTCGAGCTTTCGCAGCAGGTTGTTGAACGGCCGAGCGCTGTGATCGGGCCTCGTTTGGTGTTGCGCAGGCATTTTTGCGGCCCCCCATTCCCGTGGAGACCATAGCCCATCTTATTCGGCTTCTAAGTACACAAGTGGACAGACATGGGAACCATAAATGTGATGGTTTCAATTGGGGAACCGGCTGGGGCGCTTCACGGGCTCGGCATCGGGCCGCTACCTCCGGACCCGAGCCCGGGCGCTTGACCAAATCCTGTCCTCGACCTGGCGAGATCATGGAACCCGCCTCCCCCCGCATGCCTGCCTTCCCCAACGATGTGCTGATTGTCGAGGACGACCCGATCATCGCCCTCGACTTCGAGGATACGATTATTGGTTTCGGAGTGAAGACGGTGCGCACCGCGGCCAGCGTGGCGAGAGCGCTTCAGATGATCGCCGAGCGCGCCCCGGATTTTGCGCTGCTCGATGTCGGGCTGGTCCGCGAAAAGAGTTTTGCGGTCGCCGAGCGGCTGGAGGCGCTGAAGATTTCCTTTGTCTTCGTCACCGGATACGCCGCCGAAGTCAGCGTTCCCGCGGCCTTCTCGAACACGCCGAGGCTGCAAAAGCCCTGTTCGTCCGAGGCGCTGCAGGCCGCGTTGCAGCGCTGGTCCGGCGCTGTCGCAAAAGGCTGAAATGTCGGCCGGCTAGGTTCCGATCGCCCGGAATTGCGCGCCGGCGCGTTGCAGGGATTGTGGCGGGCTCACCAGCAGCGCCCGGCGGTCGGCCACCGCGTTGTGGAATTGGTCCAGTGCGATGTTGAAGGCGGTCAGCGCCGCTTCTTCGACGATGCCGTGATCGAAGCAATGCAGGGTGTCGCGCAGGATGTTGTCGGCCTCGGACTGCATCCGGTCGAGTTCTTCGGTGGAATCGCTGCGGCGCGCGGCCAACAGCATGTCCAACAGCCGATCGCGCAGTGAATTGTTGCTGGTGCGGTCGTCCTTTTTTAGAATGCCCGCGAACCACGCGCCGGCCGAGCCCATGGCCGAGAGCGCCATCAGGCCCCACCAGATGTAATCGCTGTAGCGGTCGAGGAAGGTTTTTTCCTCGCCGTCCACAAAGGCGGCGGCGCCGGGGTGCACGGGGATTGCGGCATCCTTGTCGGTGTCGGGGGTTTCGATTTTGGCGGCCAGCGGGAATTCTGCCATCACCGACTGCCGGATCGCAAACAATAGCCGGGTGAAGGCGGCAACCGTCGAATCCGCGAGTTCCTTGCGCGCGACAATATGATGGGTGAAGCCGATGGTCTTCACCTCGTCGTCGGGCCGGGCGGGCGAGCCGCCGAAGGCGCCGGCGGGGATATCGGATGCTTCGTAGTTGGGATGGTTCTGCGCGATCGCCTCGGCCGAATCGATCGCAAGGAAGGTCGGCGCACCACCGTCGCGTGTCGACGCCGCAATCGCCTCCGCGGTGATCTTGCTGTTGACCGGTCCGGCGGCGAGATAGGCGTCCGCCTTCTGGTTGCGGATGGCCTCCGCGACCTCGTTGGCCGGAAACTGCACGATCTCGACCTTGGCGGGATCGACGCCGTATTGCTGCAGGATCACCTTGAGCAAATTGACATTGGCCTGGGTGCGGCCGACGACGCCGATGCGGCGCCCGGCGAGTTGCGGAATTTTGGTGATTTTCGGGCCGGCCTTTCGGCCCCTGGCCTTGCCGGTCGAGGGCACCCACAGCACCGCAACGTTCTTGCGCAGCGTCGCCACGGCCTGGGCATTGCCGGGCACAGCGAGATCGCCGCGAATGACGGCGAGATCGGCCTTGCCGTCGGCGAGGGCCTGAGCGCTTGCGGCGGCGCCCTCGGTCGGCATTGGCCGCAGCCGGATCTGGCCATGTTTTTGCGCAAAGGCCTGGGACAGCGCCTGAACCACCCTGATGTCGTCGCTGTTCGCCGGGCCGACCGCGATCCGCAACGTCACCGGCCGCATCGCGAAATAATAGGCCCCTGCGAGCGTGCCGACGATGGCGAGTATCCCCGCCAGCGTGATGAACATCATCTTCCGCTTCGCCGACCGCGCCGACGGCGGCCGCATCGATCTCGCAGGCTCGAGGTCTCCGGTCATCGATCAGACAAACAATCGCTTGAGGTTCAATTTCATATTTGCGGGGACGGATAGGTCGAGATTGTAGCGAATTTTGAGCGGGCGCCGCGTTACATCTGCGTCATGGTTACCGGTCCTGCGGCAGGCCCCACCGCCCTATCCCGGCAGGGACCCGAAAGCCGCGGTTCGGTGTTAGGATATTACCGGGTCTGAAACAGGGAGACGAGCATGACGGAGCGGCTGTCGGCAGATGCGCGAAAATCGGCCCTGAAGGGCCTGCCCGGCTGGGCGGACACGCCGGGCCGCGAAGCAATCGCGCGGACCTTTACCTTCAAGAATTTCAACGAGGCCTTCGGATTCATGGCCCGCGCGGCGCTGGTGGCCGAAAAAAGCGACCATCATCCCGAATGGCGCAATGTCTACAAGACGGTGGAGGTGGTGCTCGCCACCCATGACGCGGGCGGCGTCACCGCGCTCGACATCGACCTTGCGACCGCCATGAACGGGATCGCCAGGCAGCTCGGCGTGGCCTGATTGCGCCGGCACCAATCTTGCGGCAAGGGCGCGATATCCCCAGCTTGAAGGGTGTCCGCCGCGGCGATTTACCGCGGCCCCGTGGCGTTTTCGAGCGAAGTGGGTACCGGTTCGCGCGAAGTAAACGCGTCAAAACAGGAAACTGGAGCCCGGTTCCGGTTCAATCAGAACCAGACAGCTCTCAAGGGATTGCTGCGATGGCAACCGACCACACCGTTGGCTTTGAGCCGGCCGACCGGCTGGCGGAAGACCGGGAAAGCGTGCGGCGCCGCTTCTGGATCAAGCTGAAGCGGGTCGTGGCGCAGCTTCCCTTCGCCGAGGATTTGCTCGCGGCGTATTATTGCGCGTTCGACCGGCAGACGCCGCGCCACGTCCAGGCGACGCTGCTCGGCGCGATCGCCTATTTCATCCTGCCGTTCGATTTCATTCCGGACATGCTGCCGGTGCTCGGCTTTACCGATGATGCCGCGGTGCTGGCCACCGCGATCCGGCTGGTCGCGACCCATATCACACCCGAGCATCGCGAAGCCGCCCGCGCCGCGTTGAAGCGCGGGATCGCCCCAGCCGATGATCGGGGCGTGTAAGCCCGATCCTACCGTTGGCGAGCCTGCGCCCTCGCGTTCTGCTCGACTTCCCATGCCTGGAATTGTCTGAACAAGGCTTCCTTGTCCGCGCTCGACTGCAGCTTGCCCGACGCGGGACTCTGCTTCAGGAATTCCTCGAACCGGTCGCGCGCGACGGGTGCGATGCCGTGCTTGTCGAGCCAGTCCTGCGCCGCCGGAAACCGGTTCCAGTCGGCCAGCGGCGCCGCCAGCGAAACTTCCTTCCATTTCGGATGGAAGGGCGGGTTCTGCAACGCCGGGAATTTCGTGAAGAACGCATCCACAAACAGCGCGAGCTTTCGATAGCGATCGGTCTTCGGCGCCCAGTTATAGGCCGCCAGCACCGCCGGCACCGCGATCGTATCGACCTGCTCGCCCTTGGCAACCAGGTTGGGATAGTCCGCAGAAGTGAGCGTCGCCGGCAGATAGTCGCTCTGCAGCGGCTTGTCGTAACTGACCGTTACAAGGTGAAAGCGGTCATCCTTGAAGTTGCTCACCGCCTTGTATGGCTTGCCGCCGCACACGATCACGGCATCGATTTCGCCCTTCGACAGCTTCTCGAGCGCAATGCGCTGCTCGATATAGACGACATTCGGCTTGATGCCGAGTCGCTCGAATACGGTCAGGGCCGTGATGAAGGTGCCGCCATTGGGCAGATCGACGCTGATGGTCTTGCCGTCCAGTTCCTTCAGATTGTGGACCGATTTGCTCGCGATGACATGCAGCTCTTCATTGTAGAGCTTGGTCACGTAGGTGAACTGCTTCTTGATGTCCTTGGCGAAGCCTTTCCGCTCGAGATAGTCGAGCGTGTCGGCGCGCACGATCCCAAGGTCGACGCCCTGCAGAAACAGGATGTCGGCGACGCTTTGGACCGATCCGCGCCCGACGATCGACAGCACGCGCAGCTTGTTGCCGTCGTCGAGCACCGAGGCGAGGTCGGCGCCGAATTGAACATAGGTGCCGCCGATGGTGCCCGAGATCAGGGTCACCGTATTGGCGTTCAGGGTCTGCTTGGTGGCCGCCGAGCCGAACTGGAAGATGGCCTTCAGGCTTTCGCTGACCTTGGCCGGGTCAAACTCCGATTGCTCGGCTCGAGCCGTGAAGCCAATAGCGAGCATGATGGCGAAAATGATCGGTCCGATTAAGCGACGCATAGTCTGCCCCCTGCTGTTCAAAGATCAATTCTGTAACTGAGCGAGGCGCTGCTGCGCGTCGGTCGAACCAAGCTGGGCCGCCCGCTGATACCACAGACGAGCCGCGGCAGGATCGGGCGTGATGCTTCGTGTATCCGGCGTTCCCAGCACGTCCGGATCATAGGTCTCAGCCAGCAGAAAAGCGGCGCTCGCTTCCTGCGCGTCGGCGGCGCGCTTCAGCAACAGCCGGGCCACCGGAATGTCGCCGGCCGCCAGCGCGGCCCTGCCCCGCTTCAAGAGCGTGGCGAGCTCATCGGCGTCGATCTGCCTTGGCGGAGGCGCGACCGCTGGCGGAGCGGCCGCTGGCGCAGCGACCGCCGGCTCGGCGACCGCTGGCACCGCGGCAACCAGCGCGGCGGCGGCCGGCGCACGGCTCTGCAGCGCGGATTGATACGCCGTCGTGATTTCCTCGCGCGTCGGCGCCATGGCGACCGTCGTTGTCGGAGTTCGCGCACCAACCGCCGATGGAAGGACGGGCGCCGGTGCCCGCGCCGGATCCTTTAACTGCATGTCGCGGGCAGTCAGTTGCGCGGAAGCCGGCCGCGCCGATGCAGATTGAGCCTGCAGAGCGGCGTTGATCGAGGCTTTGGCGTTGACGATAAGTCCGCGTGTGACATCCGATGAAAACAGCGTGACCAGGAGTGCTGCGGCCGAGGCTGCCAGAACGCCCGCCAGGATTCGGAACGAGACATTGGTCTTTCGATTGCTTCGCAGGCTGGGTGCGAACTCGCTGGGATCCGGTTCACCGTCGTAGTCGGACAAAAATAACGGGGCGGGATCCGGTTGAAAGTTGTTTCTCGTCGATCGTTCGAACGGGTAAGGCGCTAGGCGAGGGTCGGAATTGTCTTCGCTATAAGGATCGATGTCCGGATCGTATGATCGGAAATATGGCGCCTGTTCCACCATGGTAAGCTCCCTGTGACGCAACAAACGGGGGCATCCACAGCATCAACATTTCTTATTCTTGTGGTCCAGAAGCCCCGCTACTGAGGCACATATTCGCCGTCTGAATCAGCCCAAAAGACGACCGCGACGGGCGCGATCTGGGAGATATTTGGGTTTGATTGAGGCGTGAAAGTGGAATGAACTGGTATATTTCATAAAGTTGCGGGAATTTACCTTAACACGCAAAGGTTTAGCCGATTTCTACGGATTTAAGATGACTTTCCCCATGGCCTTGCGGCCGGCGAGCACCTTCAAGGCATCGGCGGTTTGTGCCAGCGGGAAGGTACGGTCGACATGCGACGAGATTTTCCCTTCAGCCGTCCACTTGACCAGCTTTTCGAGATTGGCGCGGTTCTTTTCCGGATTGAGCCGTGCCCAGTTTCCCCAGAACACGCCACGGATATCGCAGCCCTTCAGCAGTGCGAGGTTGAGCGGCATCTTCGGAATGTCGCCGGCGGCAAAGCCGATCACCAGGAAGCGGCCTTCCCAGGCGATCGACCGCAGCGCTGCCTCGGCATAGGTGCCGCCGACCGGGTCGAAAATGATGTCGGCACCCTTGCCGCCGGTCAGCCGCCGCAGGCCCTCCTTGAGATCTTCCTTGGTGTAATTCAGCGTGAGTTCGGCGCCATGCGCCCTGGCGAACTCCAGCTTTTCGTCGGAAGACGCGCAGGCGATCACCCTGAGCCCGAGCAGTCTGCCGAGTTCGCAAGCCGCAAGCCCGGTGCCGCCGGCGGCTCCCAACACCGCCAGGGTCTCGCCCGGCTTGAGGCTGGCGCGATCTTCCAGCGCATGGAGCGCCGTGCCGTAGATGATGATGATGCCGGCGGCGCGGTCGAAATCCAGATTGGCTGGAATCCTGACAATGGAATTGGCCGGTAGTGCGATCTTCTCGCGCGCGCCGTTGTGGCCGCAGGACGCCACCACGCGGTCGCCCACCTTCAGGTCGGTGACACCGGCGCCGACGCTCTCGATCACGCCCGCGACCTCGGCCGCCGGCGAAAACGGAAATGGCGGCTTGATCTGGTATTTGCCCCGGATCATCAGCAGGTCGAAGAAATTCAGTGCCGCCGACTTGATCGCGATCACGGCCTGCCCGGCCTCGGCCACCGGGTCCGGCACTTCAGTCAGGACGAGATCGTCGGGACCGCAATATTGCGAGCAGAGAACGGCTTTCATGGGCACACCTGATATTCGGACGCACAGCAATGCTTCATGCCGGATTTGAAGCCGCGCTACAATCCTTCTTGGTCATTCTGGGGCGATGTCCCTTTTTTTGTTAGTTCCGGTGCCGAGGATCTGCTGCAGCGGAGCGATGCGCAATCAACGGCAGCGCCGGATGCACGAGATCAAGACATCGCTACCTTCCCAAGAAGATATTTCCCGGCTATCCATCGGCGCTGTGACGATGCGATGTCGAGCCATCTTCCAGTCACAATCATGAGGGAACCAGATTTGGTCATGTCCGTGCGGCGAATGCTGACAATTCTGGCGGGAAGTGTGCTGCTGTGCGGGACCGCGATCCCGGCGCCGGCGCAGAGCACGCCGCCGAAAGCCGCGGCCAAGCCCGCGGCGGCAAAACCGGAAGCGAAGCCGGCTGTCGCCGCTGCCGGCGGTGCGGAGCCGACGCTGATCGGCCAGTTCGGCACCTGGGGCGCCTATACCGCAACGCCAAATGGCAAGAAAGTGTGCTTCGCGCTTGCGAAGCCTTCGTCGTCGAAAACCAATCCACCGAATCGTCCACGCGACCCGGCCTACGCCTTCATCTCGACGCGGCCGGCCGAAAAAGTCGTCAACGAAGTTTCGGTGATGATCGGCTACGCGCTCAAGCCGGGCTCCGAATCGACGCTGGAGGTCGGTGGCGCCAGCTACGCCATGTACACCCAGGGCGACGGGCTTTGGATCAAGAACGCCGCCGAGGAAGAGCGAATGGTCGAGGCCATGCGCAAGGCCGCCGACGTGGTGGTGAAGGGCGTGTCGGCGAAGGGCACCGAGAGCACGGACACGTTCTCGTTGAAAGGCCTGTCCCAGGCGCTCGACAAGGTGGCGCAGGATTGCCGGCGCTGACGTGGTCGCAATTATGGCGCCGGGTGCTATATAGGGATTCCCGGAAGCAGCCACCTACCAGTTAGCGTAGTTATTTCGTCATGGCCGGGCATAGCCGTCGGAAGGACGGCGTCGCTTCCGCTCGCCTATGTCCCGGCCATCTACGTCTTGGTGGCCGCCAAAGCAGACGTGGATGCCCGGCACAAGGCCGGGCATGACGGTTTTATCGAGATGCCCCGTAATGCAGACCACCATCGAAACGCCTGACGCGCCGGCGCCGCTGGAAAAGATCGCGCTGGAAAGCTATGTGCCGCCGGCGATGCCGTCGCTGATCGGCATGTCGCGCGCCGAACTCGCCGAGCGACTGGGGGCGATCGGGGTGCCGCCGGCGCAGCGCAAGATGCGCGCCCAGCAGCTCTGGCACTGGATTTATTTCCGCGGCGCCCGGACATTCGACGAGATGACGAACATTTCCAGGGAAATGCGGGCACAGTTCGAACAGCATTTCACCGTCACGCGTCCCGAGGTGGTCGCGGAGCAGATTTCCAGCGACGGCACCCGGAAATGGCTGCTGCGGCTGCCGAGCGGCGATGCGCTCGAGAAGGCGCATGAGGTCGAGTGTGTCTATATTCCGGAAACCGATCGCGGTACGCTGTGCGTCTCCTCGCAGGTCGGCTGCACGCTGAATTGCTCGTTCTGCCACACCGGCACACAGCGGCTGGTGCGCAACCTGACCGCCGGCGAAATTGTCGGCCAGGTCATGGTCGCACGCGATCGCCTCAATGACTGGGCCGACCGCGTCACGCCGACCGGCAGCCGCCTCGTCACCAATGTGGTGATGATGGGCATGGGCGAGCCATTGTACAATTTCGACGCGGTGCGCGATGCGCTGCTGATCGTTGCCGACAACGAGGGCATCGGCATTTCGCGGCGCCGCATCACGTTGTCGACGTCGGGCGTGGTGCCGAACATCGTCCGGACCGGCGAGGAGATCGGTGTCATGCTGGCGATCTCGCTGCACGCCGCACGCGACGAATTGCGAAATGAACTGGTGCCGCTGAACCGCAAATACCCGATCGCGGAACTGCTGCAGGCCTGTCGCGACTATCCGGGTTCGTCGAATGCGCGGCGCATTACTTTCGAATATGTGATGCTGAAGGGCGTCAACGATTCGCTCGACGATGCGAAGCTGCTGGTCAGGCTGTTGAAGGGGATTCCGGCCAAGATCAACCTCATTCCGTTCAATCCGTGGCCGGGCACCGCCTACCAGTGCTCGGACTGGGACCAGATCGAAAAATTCTCGGAATATATTTTCAACGCCGGCTACTCTTCGCCGGTGCGCACGCCGCGCGGCCGCGATATTCTCGCGGCATGCGGCCAGTTGAAATCGGAAACCGAGAAATTGTCGGCGCGCGAGCGTCAGGCGCTGCGCGCCATGGCGATGACGGATTGACGATGGCCGGGCGTGCGGTTCGCGGTACGGTAAGATGGCGCTGATCGGCCGATTGTTCGTTATCCTGTTCGGATTTCTCGCCGCCTGCCTGGTAGCGGGAATGATCGTGGTCGGCGCGGTGCTGGTTCCCGAATTCAGCGATTTTGGCACCGGTCAGATCGATCAGAGCGCGTTCAATATCGTGCTCGGCTTCGGCTTCATCATCATCAGCGGCTTTGCGCTGGTGCCGGCGATGATCGTGGTGGCGATCACCGAGGCGTTCCATGTCCGAAGCGCACTGACCTATGCCACCGGCGGCGCGCTCGCCGGTTTCGCCTGCTATCTCGGTCTCGTCCCGTTCGACCCCGCAACCCTCCACTTCGAGGGGATTGTCAGGCGGCATCTCGAAATCATGACCGGTGCGGGGATCGTTGCCGGAATGGCCTACTGGATGATCGCTGGCCGCAATGCCGGCGCATGGCGGGAGCCGCCGCGCCCGCTGCGGCCGCCGCCACCGCTGCCGTCCCATTCGCCGCCACCGTAGTTGCGGCATCCGCGCTGTTGCGAGCAGCGCAGCTACGAAGCAACAATGACGGGGGGTTTTCATGGCTTGCGGTCTCCGCTAAACCGCGCGCCATGAACCGGACCGGACTCTTCATCGCGCTCGCCCTGGCGCTTGTGATCGGATTGCTGTTCGGGGTTTATCCCGAACTCGATCTCAAGCTGGCGGCGCTGTTTTACGATCCCGCGACCCGGTCGTTTCCGCTCAAGCTCAACTGGCTGGCCGTGATCGCGCGCGACGGCTCGATGTGGATCGCATGGGCCTTTGCAGTACCGGCGATTGCCGCCTTGGCGGTCAAGCTTGTGCGGCCCGACCGGCCGCTGCTGATCTCTGGGCGCGCGATCGCCTTCCTGCTGGTTACTTTGCTGCTTTCCGCGGGCATTTTGACCAATCTCACCTTCAAGAGCTATTGGGGTCGGCCGCGCCCGGTGGTGGTGACGCAGTTCGGCGGCGATCTGCCGTTCGTGCCGTGGTGGAATCCGCGCGGCGGCTGCGCGCGAAATTGTTCATTTTTCTCTGGCGAAGGCGCCACCGCGTTCTGGACCTACGCGCCCGCTGCGCTGGCGCCGCCGGCCTGGCGGCCACTGACCTATGCCGCTGCGACCGTGTTCGGTGTCGTCACCAGCACGCTGCGGATGGCGTTCGGCGGGCATTTTTTCACCGACGTCGCGACGGCGGGATTGGTGACGTTTGTAGTGATCTGGCTCGCCTACGGCTACACCTACCGCTGGCGCCGCACCCGGCTCGCCGACGAGAGCATCGATGCCGCGCTGACGCGGCTTGCATGGCCGGGGTACCGTCTGCGGCAGCGCTGGCGCGGCCGCGATGTCGGGCCGAGTCCGTCGGCCTGAAGGTTTGCGCGGCACACCTTTCCGCCTATAGTCGCGGCAAATTCGTCATCAGCTGAACTCCACGGGATTTTCATGAGCAAGAACGTCAAGAAGGTGGTGCTCGCCTATTCGGGCGGGCTCGACACCTCGATCATCCTGAAGTGGCTGCAGACCACCTATAGCTGCGAAGTCGTGACCTTCACGGCCGATCTCGGCCAGGGCGAGGAACTCGAGCCCGCGCGTCAAAAGGCGCTGCTGCTCGGCATCAAGCCGGAAAACATTTTCGTGGAGGATTTGCGCGAGGAGTTTGTCCGCGATTACGTGTTTCCGATGTTTCGCGCCAACACCGTGTATGAGGGGCAGTATCTGCTGGGCACCTCGATCGCACGACCGTTGATTGCCAAGAAGCAGATCGAGATCGCCGAGAAAGTGGGCGCCGACGCGGTTGCGCATGGCGCTACCGGCAAGGGCAACGACCAGGTTCGCTTCGAACTTGGCTATCATGCGCTGAAGCCGGACATCACCATCATCGCGCCGTGGCGCGAATGGGATCTGCGCTCGCGCGAGCAGTTGATCGCGTTCGCCGAAGCGCACCAGATTCCGATCGCCAAGGACAAGCGCGGCGAGGCGCCGTTCTCGGTCGACGCCAATCTGCTGCACGCCTCGAGCGAGGGCAAGGTGCTGGAGGATCCCGCGCAGGAAGTGCCCGATTACGTCTACTCGCGCACCATCGGCCCGGAGCAGGCGCCGGACCAGGCCACCACGATCTCTATCGATTTCGAAAAGGGCGACGCGACCGCGATCGACGGCAGGAAAATGTCGCCGGCGACCTTGCTGGCGAAACTCAACGAACTCGGGCGCGCCAACGGCATCGGGCGGCTCGATCTGGTCGAAAACCGCTTCGTCGGCATGAAGTCGCGCGGCATGTACGAGACGCCCGGCGGCACCATTCTGCTGGCCGCGCATCGCGGCATCGAATCGATCACGCTCGATCGCGGTGCCGCGCATCTCAAGGACGAGCTGATGCCGAAATACGCCGAGCTCGTCTACAACGGTTTCTGGTTCGCGCCCGAGCGCGAGATGCTGCAGGCGGCGATCGATCTCAGCCAGCACTACGTGACCGGCCGGGTTCGCCTCAGACTCTACAAGGGCAACGTCATCACGGTCGGCCGCGAAAGCAGATATTCGCTGTACGACCAGGATCTCGTCACCTTCGAGGAAGGCGCGGTCGCCTACGATCACCGCGATGCCGCGGGTTTCATCAAGCTCAACGCGCTGCGCCTGCGCACCCTCGGCCAGCGCAAGCGGAAACTCGGGCTGTAACGAAGCCGTAGCCCGGATGGAGCGCAGCGAAATCCGGGGGCATCCCGTCCGTATCGCGATTCCCGGATTTCGCTGCGCTGCATCCGGGCTACGCATTCTCCCCGTCATTGCTTCGCTTCGCTCGCAATGACGACCGATGGCCGGGATCGC
>JBDTKD010000469.1:0-15534 GCA_039935515.1 Bradyrhizobium sp. | reverse complement strand
CGGATGGAGCGCAGCGAAATCCGGGGCGGTTCGCGCGGCATCGCGATTTCCGGATTGCGCTGCGCTCCATCCGGGCTACGGCTCCACTGCCAGCCGCCGCAGGCAGTCCCGGCACACGCAGTCGCCGCCATCGGCCGGCATCGGCAGCCGCGCGGTCTCTTCGGCGCACCAGCACGGGGCCGCCGGTTTGCAGGTGAATTCAGCTCCGCAGCGGGAACAGGCGAGGCGGCGCGGGCGCCGAGTTTCTAACGGATTTGTCATGATTTGAACCGAACCCCGGCGATGTTTTTCAGCTCCGGTTCATGCCGAGCGGGGATATAATCCGCCCATCGAATATAGGCGCTGGATGCTGCAAGGGAAATCCGATGGCCCGCGATTCGCAAGCCGCTCTGGTGGCGCTCAATCGCTTCGGGCTCGGCGCGCGCGGCGGCGCGTCGGGTGATTTTGTCAATGCCGCGTCCGATCCGCGCGGCTTCGTCAAGGCCGAATTGAGCCGCGGCAACGGCGCGCTGCTCGAACTGCCGGGGTTGCAGCCGACCCCGGCGCTGGCGCAGGCGGTCTTCGCCTACCAGTTCGAGATCAAGCAGGCGCGCGACAAGGCGGAGATGGCGGCGCCCGCAGCGATGCAGCCCGGCGCGCCGAAACCGCCGCGGCCGCTCAACATCATCCAGAAGACCTACCGCGCCGAGGCGCTGGCGCGGCTGCAACGCGCGGCGATCGCCGATTGCGGTTTCCTCGAGCGGCTGGTGGTGTTCTGGTCCAACCATTTCTGCATTTCCGCCAACAAGGGTCCATTGGCACGGATGTGGGCCGGCTCGTTCGAGCGCGAGGCGATCCGGCCGCATGCGCTCGGCCGCTTCGGCGACATGCTGAAGGCGGTCGAACAGCATCCCGCCATGCTGTTCTTTCTCGACAACCGGCAATCGCTCGGCCCGGACTCCCGCGCCGGACAGAACCGCAAGCGCGGGCTGAACGAAAATCTCGCGCGCGAGATCATGGAACTGCACACGCTCGGCGTTGGCGGCGGCTATTCGCAGGACGACGTGACCTCGCTCGCCCGCATCCTCACCGGCTGGACCTTCGCCGGCCGGCAGGGACTGCTCGGCACCCCCGGCAGCTTCGCGTTCAATGCCAACGCGCACGAGCCGGGGGCGCAGCGCCTGCTCGGCAAGGCCTACCAGGACGATGGCGTCGCGCAGGGCGAAACCGCGCTGGCGGACATCGCGCGGCATCCGTCCACCGCAGCCTTCATCGCCGGCAAATTCGCCCGTCATTTCGTCGCCGACGATCCGCCGCCGGCCTTGGTGGCGCGGCTGCAGCAGGCGTTTCACAGCTCCGACGGCGACCTCAAGGCGCTGGCGCTGGCCCTGGTGGATTCCGACGAGGCCTGGCAGGCGCCGCAGACCAAGATGCGCAGCCCGTATGAATTCCTGGTGGCGACCGGCAGGCTGCTGTCGCGGATTCCGGAAGATCCTGGCCTCTATCTCGGTGGGCTCAATTTGCTGGGCCAGCCGCTGTGGTCCCCGGCAGGGCCGAACGGGTTTCCCGACAGCAACGCCGCCTGGGCGGCGCCGGAGGGGATGAAGCTGCGTCTCGATGTATCGGCGCAGGTGGCCTCGCGGATCGGCGACAGCGTCGATCCGCGCCAACTGCTGGAGCTTGCCGCGGCGGACGCGGCCTCGCCGGAAACGCGGCGGACTGTCGAGCGCGCGGAGTCGCGCCAGCAGGCGCTGGCGCTGTTACTGATGTCACCGGAATTCCAGAGGAGATGACGATGGATTGCTGCGAAAGCCGGACGCCGTTCGCCGCTTCGCGGCGGTCGCTGCTGCTCGGCGGCGCCGCGTTCGCCGCCTGGGCGTATTTGCCGAAATTCGCGCGCGGCGCCGACGGGCGCGATCCGCGGCTCATTGTCGTGATCCTGCGCGGCGCCCTCGACGGGCTCGCCACCGTGGCGCCGGTCGGCGATCCCGACTATGCCGGCCTGCATGGCGCGATCGCGCTGACGCCGGACGGCCCGCATGCGGCGGTGGCGCTGGATTCGATGTTCGCGCTGCATCCATCGATGCCGGAATTCGCGCGGATGTATCGCGCCGGACAGGCCGCCATCATCCACGCCGTCGCGACGCCCTATCGCGACCGCTCGCATTTCGACGGACAGGATGTGCTCGAAAGCGGTTTTGCCGGACCGGGCCGGGTGCAATCGGGCTGGCTCAACCGCGCGCTCGAGGCATTGCCACGCGGTGAGCGGGTGATGAATGGGCTCGCCGTCGGTCCGACCACGCCCCTGGTGCTGCGCGGCGCGGCGCCGACGGTCGGCTGGGCGCCGGTCGCGTTGCCGCAGGCGGCCGACGATACCGCGATGCGGCTGATCGAACTCTACGGGCATCGCGACCCGGCGCTGGCGTCGGCGCTGTCGCAGGGCCTGCAGCTCGAAAAGGCCGCGCTGGGCGACGACGTGAAGCCGAAGCCCGGCAGCAGCAATATCGGCGCGATGCGGCTGGTGGCGCGCGGCGCCGCCAAGCTGATGGCGGCCGATGACGGTCCGCGGATCGCGGCGCTCGCCTTTGACGGCTGGGACACCCATGCCAATGAAGGCGGCCCGGTCGGCCGGCTGGCGCAGCTGCTGTCGGGTCTCGACGGTGCGCTGTCGGAATTCGAAAGCGGGCTCGGCGAGCGCTGGCGCGATACCGCGGTGGTGGTCGCCACCGAGTTCGGCCGTACCGCGCGCATCAATGGCACCGAAGGCACCGATCATGGCACCGGCACCATCGCGCTGTTGGCGGGCGGCGCGGTGAGCGGCGGCCGGGTGATTGCCGACTGGCCCGGCTTGAAAACCGCAAGCCTCTATCAGGCCCGCGACCTCGCCCCGACCACCGATCTGCGCGCCGTCGTCAAGGGCGTGCTACGCGACCATCTCGGGCTTTCCGAGCGCGTGCTGGCCGAAACCGTCTTCCCCGACAGCGCCCCGGTAAAGGGCATCAAGGGACTGGTGGGGTAGGTCGTCATTCCGGGGCGCGCCACCGGGTCCGCGCAAAGCGCGGCCCGATGACAGGCTCAGCGCGAGCCTGGAATCCATAACCACCGATGGCTGTTGTCAGCGGCACGGCGGCTCCAGCTTCGCGACTCATCAAAGTTCGTGGTTATGGATTCCGGGCCTGCGCCAAGAGGCGCATCCCGGAATGACGATGATGAGATCTGATTTACGCCGCTGTGATCCGGTCGATCTCGGCAAGGTCGTTCGCATCGAGCGTCCAGTCGATCGCCTTGACGTTGGCCTCGATCTGTTCGAGTCGGGTGGCGCCGGCGATCACGCTCGAGACCTGCGGCCGCGATGCCAGCCATGAGAAGGCCAGTTCCAGCATGCCGTGGCCGCGCGCCTGGGCGAAGGCCTGCAGTTGGTCGACGATGTCCTCGTTGCGCGGCGTCACATAGCGCTCGCGCAGCGCCGGCGCCTTGGCGAACCGCGTGTCGTCGGGAGCGGCGGCGCCGCGCTTGTATTTGCCGGTCAACAAGCCGCTCGCCAGCGGGAAGAACGGCAGCAGGCCGAGCCTGTATTCGCTCGCCACCGGCAGTAGGTCCTGTTCGATCTTGCGTACCACGAGGCTGTATTCGTCCTGGCAGGACACGAACCGGCTGACGTTGATCTGTCGCGCGGTGAATTCGGCCTCCGCCACGCGCCAGGCCGGGAAATTCGAATTGCCGATGTAGCGGACTTTGCCCTGTCGGATCAGGTCGTCCAGCGCCCGCAGGGTTTCCTCGATCGGCGTCAGCGGGTCGTAATCATGTTGCTGGTAGAGGTCGATATAGTCGGTCTTCAGCCGCTTCAGGCTGGCCTCGACGGCGGACATGATGTAGCGCCGCGAAGCGCCCTGTTTGGTGCCATCTTTGCTCATCGGCTTGGAGAATTTGGTCGCCAGCACGATATCCTTGCGGCGATCGCCGAGCACTTCGCCCAATACCGTCTCGGAGCCGCCCATCCCGGCATAGATGTCGGCGGTGTCGAACAGCGTGACGCCGAGATCGATGGCGCGGTGAATCACCTTGCGCGAGGTTTCGAGATCGGTGCGCTGGCCGAAATTGTTGCAGCCGAGGCCGACGGCGGAGACCCGCAGCCCGGAGCCGCCGAGATTGCGGATTTGCATGGACCATTCCTGTGGCGATGAAAGGCGAGAGCGGGGCGCATTTTGCGCCGCGCATCCCGGCGCCGCAAGGTGCGATCCTCCCGCCGCTGTCGGGACGCGACCGGTGTGCAAAAATGCGGCCCCGGTCAGAGGCGGCAACTGACCGGGGCCGCTCGGGGCGTGTGATCTGTGACGGGGGGCCCTGATCAAACGCAGCTTGACCCTAGCCTCGCTTTATTACGCGGCCATGACGGCGGGACTTATCCACAGGCCCGGTTGCCGCCGCTATTCCGCGGCGCGCAGGTGCCGGGCAAGGCCGCGGTCGCCGCCGCCGCGCAGCGATTGATAATAATCGGCGTTGGCGGGGTCGTCGGTATAGCGAGCGAGATCGGTGACCGGCGTATAGCTCAGCATTCTGCCGCCGTCGGGCAACGCCGTGCAGCTGAATCGCAGCACCTTTCCGTCCGCGAGGTTGATGTTGATCGGCGTCGAATCGCCGGCGCGCATCATCCTGGTGCGCTCGGCGATGAAGGCGCTCAACTCCTCCTCCGGCATCTCGTAGGCGCCGTTATCGCGGCCGTGATACATCAGCGCGATGAACGGGGGCTTGCTGGCGGCCTTCTGGTCCGGCAGCGAAAAATAGTCGCGGAAGGCGCGGTTGATGAACTCGGCGCGGGTGTCGGAATCCAGCAGCACGATGCCGATGTCGACCTGGTCGAGCGCCGCCGACAACCGCGCCGCGGTGGCGTGATGCCGGCGCTCCCACGCAAACGCATCCATCAGCCTTTTCCGCAGCAGGCCGGTGATGGCGGCGGTGCCCGCCGCGGTCACTGCGAGCATCAGCAAATGCTGCAGATCGGCGACGTCATAGCCGGCCGCCGCGCGGTGGTTGACGAAGAACAGCGCGGCAGCGACCACCGCAATCGCGGCGCTGACCATGCCCGAGGCGAGGCCGCTGAGCGAACTCGCACAGGCGACAATGCAGACGAACAACGGCGCCGGGTTGGGAAGGGCCATGAGATGCCGGTCGACAAGGATGGCGGCCAGCGCCGTCACTGTCGTCAGGACCGGACCGGAGATGGGGCGCCAGTCGAACTGCATGCCTGTTCTCGCTCTGCCACGAGAGTAAGGAGCCGAGCTTGCCGAAAAGTTTCCACGACGCTGAGGTTTCCGGCCGCGTGCTTAACAATCGGTCGATCGCCTTCGACGCCATTGAATCGAATCGGATCGGTTGCGGGCTGCGGCGATGGCTGCAGCGTCCGCGCCGGCGGATTTGCGCAGGCGAGCCGAACGGCATCTTCGCCGCGCGCTCCGGTGGCGATCAGGAACGAGGCGACGACAAGGATCCCAACGGTCAGCGTGACAGCGACTATGACGACAGGCGCTTTCATCTTGGCCCGATTGCGCGGCGAGCCGCGGCGCTGCGTGCAGGAATCAACGTTACGCCGGTATCGGCATCGCCATGCTGGCCTTGATCGAAAACACCGTGAGGGTGACGATCAGGCACAGCGACAGCGAGGCGATTGCGAGCGAGGCCGCGACGGCGTCGGCCAGTCTGGACGAGTCTGCAGGCGCTGGACAGCGTGCGAATCCTGCTGGGCCGGTCGACCGGGTCATGGTCCAATTCCTCAGTGCGCGAGCGAATCACCCGCCAACACCGCAAGGTGTCGCAGGGCGCGCCGGCAACATTGCGGCGACACCATGTTGAACATGGCAAAATCGCGGCGAAAACTACCGTTGTGCCCGCCATTCCCGGTGTTCAGGCCTCGGCGCCGACCTCGGCGTCCTGCCGCCAGTCCATGGTGACGAAGCCCGGGGTTTGTTCGACCCGGTGCAGCCACGTCCGAATCTCGGGGAATGTGGTGAGGTCGTAATCGCAGCGATCGGCGACATGGGTATAGCCGTAAAGCGCGATGTCCGCGACCGTGAGCCGGCCGGTTGCGAAATAGTCATGCGTCTTGAGGTGGTTTTCCATCACCTGCAACGCGGCGTAACCGCGCTCCATCCAGTCTTCCAGCGCATGCGTCTGCAGATCCCGGCCGCCCCTGACCAGCGACAGCCAGAAATAGGCCGCGCCGATATTCGGCTCCAGCGCATGCTGCTCGAAGAACATCCATTGCAGCGCCTCGGCGCGCTCGATCGGCGTTTCCGGTGCAAGCGGGGTGCCGCCGGCGACATACCAGAGGATGGCGTTGGATTCGGCGAGAAAGCGTCCTTCCGCGACTTCCAGCAGCGGCACCTGTCCGCTCGGATTCTTCGCCAGAAAATCCGGCGTGCGGCTCTCGCCGCGCAGAATGTCGATTTCGATCGCGCGATAGGGCGCCTTGAGCAGTGCCAGCGCAAGGCGAACCTTGTAACTGTTGCCGGAGCGCTGCATTGAATAGAGCGTGTACATTGTTGATTTCGTTCGACCGCTGGTGTCCGCCGCGTGCGACAGCGATGGTCTTGTCACGCTGCAACGCGGCCAAACAATGATGCCGATGGCGATACGCCGCAAGACCTGCAGGCCGGAAATAGTCGAAAACCTCTGCCGCACTGCAACCTTGCAGCAGATCATGCCAGCAAATCTTCACACATCAGATCACGCCTGCGCGATTCCGCGAGCGCCGGTGATGACGTCCATGCGATCCAATGCTGCGCGCCGCAACGTAACAACATAGAGTGCCAGTAACGCCAGCAGGCCCAGCGGTATGCCAGTGACGCCGTCGATGCCGCGCGACAGCAAGGGCACGATCCATGCCGCGGCCAGCGCGCTGATCTCGAAACCGCGGAAGCCGTCATTCAGTCCGTGGCGCGCGAAGAATGCGATCGCGACCGCGAGCACGACAAGGTCGTAGTCAAGCACGTAGGGTGTGGCGAGCAGGCTGCCGGTTGCCAGCGCCGCGGCCTTGAGCTCGAATGCGGCATCGCTTTGCCAGAGCCGCGCAAGACTTGCGGCGAGCATCAGCGCCAGCGCGATCTGCATCGCGTAGGCGGTTTGCACGTTGCCGCCCCACATCCGCACCGCCGAGAAGATCGATTGGATTTTCTCCCAGCCGGTGCCGCCCTGTTCGAGCACCACCGTTTGCGTGAATGTCGTCGAGTCCGCAAACGCGTGCCATACGCCGCTGCCGAGCATCGCGAAGCTGACCGCGAGCAGCGCGGCAACGGTGGCGATGGCCGCGCCGATCGTGCTCCATCGTCCGCCCGCCAGCAGCGCGACCGGGATCAGGACGCCGAACTGCGGCTTGTAAGCGAGCAGGCCGATCAACACGCCGGCGAGCCAGGGCCGGCGATCCAGCAGATGCAAGGCGCCGCCAAGCAGCGCGGCGGTGAGAAATCCATTCTGGCCATGGCCAATGTTGACGAATACCGCTGGGAAGGCCAGCGCGATCAGCGGCGTCTCGGGCCGGGGAAGGATCGCGCGCAGCGCCGCCAGATAGGCCGCGAGGCTGGCCGCAAGCCAGATCGCGAGACCCCAGGCATAGGGAAGGGCGGCCACCAGGACGGCGACCACAAAGAAGAAGGGCGGATAATGCCAGCCATAGAACGGCACCTCGCGGCCGCCAAACACGGCCATTTCGGTGGCATGCTGCAGCGCCGGCTGATAGGCGTCGGCGGGCCGTCCCTGCCAGGTCAGCGCCCCGGCGGCGTAGACATTGGAGAAGTCGGTGCCGACCGGCTTGCCGTTGCGATCGATCAGCCCATTCGAAAGCGCGATCCAGCCGACGACGGCGATCACATAGGCGCCGAGCAGGATCAGGCTGTAACCGCGCGCCCGCTCGGCGGTCAGCCATCGGCCGGATCGCAGCCCTTGCCAGATATGAGTCATTTCGCCACGGAATTTTATGAATGTTGCGCGAGCCTAGGCGGATCGCTTTAACGTTCCCTAAAGTTTGGCTGCCTTGGTGCAACCTTCTTGCGATGCGACTTGACGCGCCGTAGGGTGCAGCGATCCCAACAACACGAGTCGTGGATTGCCGGTTCGCGACGTTTGCAAGGAGCTGATGATGCCGTTTCTGTCCGCTGCGCTTGACCGTGTGAAGCCGTCTGCGACCATGGCGGTAACGGACAAGGCACGCGCGCTGAAAGCGGAGGGCCGCAACGTCATCGGCCTTGGCGCCGGGGAGCCCGACTTCGATACCCCGGCCAATATCAAACTGGCGGCGATCCGTGCCATCGAGGCCGGCAAGACCAAATACACAGCGGTCGAAGGCCTTCCCGAGCTGAAGGAGGCGATCGCCGCCAAATTCAAGCGCGAGAACGGGCTCACCTACAAGCCGAACCAGATCATCGTTGGCACCGGCGGCAAGCAGGTGCTCTACAACGCGCTGATGGCCACCATCAATCCGGGCGACGAGGTGATCATTCCGGCGCCCTATTGGGTAAGCTATCCGGAAATGGTGGCGCTCGCCGGCGGCGAGCCGGTGCCGGTGGTGTGCACGGCGGCGCAAGGTTTCAAGCTGCAGCCCTACGCGCTGGAGAAGGCGATCACGCCGAAGACCAAGTGGATCATCCTGTGCTCGCCGTCGAACCCGACCGGCGCGGCCTACTCACGCAGCGAATTGAAGGCCATCACCGATGTTCTGGTGAAGCATCCCGGCGTCTGGGTCATGACCGACGACATGTACGAGCATCTGGTCTATGACGACTTCGTGTTCACGACGGCGGCGCAGGTCGAGCCGAAGCTGTACGACCGCACGCTGACCGTCAACGGCGTGTCGAAGGCCTATTGCATGACCGGCTGGCGTATCGGCTATGCCGGAGGTCCCGCCGAGCTGATCAAGGCGATGGCGACCATCCAGTCGCAGTCTACCTCGAATCCGTCGTCGATCTCACAATGGGCGTCGGTCGAAGCGCTCACCGGTCCGCAGGACTTCATTCCGGTGCACAACAAGGTGTTCAAGGAACGCCGCGATCTCGCGGTGTCGATGCTCAATCAGGCGCGCGGTATCGAATGTCCGCGGCCGGAAGGGGCGTTCTATGTCTATCCGTCCTGTGCCGGAACCATCGGCAAGGCTTCGCCGTCGGGCAAGGTACTCGGCAATGACGAGGACTTCGTCACCGAATTGCTGGAGACCGAAGGCGTCGCCGTGGTGCAGGGATCGGCGTTCGGGCTCGGCCCGGCGTTCCGCATCTCCTACGCGACCAAGACCTCCGATCTCGAGGAAGCCTGCAAGCGCATTCAGCGATTTTGTGGCAATTTGAGATAGTCAAATCACATCGTCGTCGAACACTTGATGTTTTGACGGCGATTGTGCGAAGCGCCATGTTTTGGACACGGCGCTTCCTTCCTGTCCGCTCCGCAAACTCAATTCATCATGCGGAGATCAGATTCATGCGTCCCTCTACACTTGGTATTGCCATCGCCGCGCTGGTGGCGCCGTTCGCCAGCGCCAGCGCACAGACGCCGGTTCCCGCCGGTATTTTGGAATGCCAGGGCGGCCAGAATGTCGGCTTTGTCGTCGGTTCGGTGACGCAGCTCGAATGCGTGTTCCGGAGCGAAGGCCGGCCGCCCGAAGGCTATATCGCAACCGTCCGCCGCATCGGTTTGGACCTTGGTTTCACCCAGCAGACCCAGTTCTCCTGGGCGGTGAGTGCGCCGAGCATGAGACTGGGACGCGGCGCGCTCGCGGGCAGCTACGGCGGCGTGGGCGCGAACGCGTCGGTGGGCATCGGATTCGGCGGCAACTTTCTGGTTGGCGGCCCGGGCAATGTCTATGGTCTGCAGCCTATCAGCGTGCAAGGCCAGACCGGTCTGAATGTCGCCGCCGGTGTCGCCGGCATTGACCTGCAGCCGGTCGGGTTTGTCGGTCACGGTGTTTACCGGCACCATCGCCGCCATCATGACACTCCGCATCACCACCATCTGCATCACCATCGCCACTGAACCAGCCGAAATCGCCGAGCGAAACGGGCCTGCGCAAGCGGGCCTTTTTTGTAGGACGAGTGTAGGACACTTCCGGCGCCAGGGGTTGAACATGCCGGGATCGGGGCCGGCGCGCGGAATCGAGCCAAGGCAAATCTGGTGCCGTCGCCGTGGTTATGGCATAGGAAAAAAGGCGCCATCGGCCAGGGCGCTGCCGTTTCTCTGCTCGCATCACATTCATCAGCAGGAGATTTGTTCATGCGCCGCTCCCTTCTTCTCGCCGGTGTTGCCGCGAGTGCGCTGGCGGCATCCCTCGCCGGCGCCCGCGCCCAGCAGCCGATCCAGCGCGTCCAGGTCGGTGTGCTCGAATGCCGAGGCGGTGCCAGCGTTGGTTTCATTGTCGGTTCGGTCACCAATCTCGGTTGCGTGCTGCGGGTCGATGGCATGCCGGACGATCGCTATATCGCTACCATCCGCAAGGTCGGCGTCGATCTTGGCATCACCCAGGAATCGGCGCTTGCCTGGGGCGTGTATGCGCCGGTCGCCCGGCTCGGGCGCGGCGATCTCTCCGGCAATTACGCCGGCGCCCAGGGCAGTGCGTCGGTCGGGGTCGGCGTCGGCGGCAATTTACTGGTCGGCGGCTCCAGCAATTCGATCGCGCTGCAGCCGCTGAGCGTGCAGGGCCAGGTCGGCCTCAATGTCGCGGCCGGACTGGAAAGCCTCGAACTTCGGCCGGGCCGGTAACGTAACAACGTCTTGCAAATTACTGAAACAACATAATTTTTGCTGCCAGAGATGGCTGTGGCCACGGCTTCCGGGGGGGGGGGGCGTCCGTCTTGACCGGCGAGGATCGGAAGCGGACCCGGCTGGAACTGATTGTCAAACGGCGCGCTGTCGCGTATAAACAACAGCAGCAAAATGCCGACGATCAGACAAAGCGAGACGTTCTCGGGCTGGTTGCACGATCTCCGCGACGCCAAGGCGCGCACGAAAATACTGGTGCGCATCCAGCGCTCGCCGACGGCAACCCGGGCGATGTCGGGCCGGTGGGTGACGGCGTGAGCGAACTGCGCCTACACTATGGCCCGGGCTACCGAGTTTACTTTGTCAATCGCGGCGCCGAGATCGTGCTGCTGCTCTGCGGCGGCGACAAATCGAGCCAGGCGCGCGATATCGAAACCGCAAAGCGCTTGGCGAAAACGGAGGAATGACGATGGCAAAGACCCGAATTTTCGATGCCGCAGAATATCTCGACAGCCCCGAGATGATCGCGGAATATCTCACCGAGGCGCTTGAGACCGATGACGACGCGTTCATCGCCAAAGCGATCAGCACCGTCGCGCGTGCGCAGGGCATGGGCGCCGTCGCGGAGACCGCCGGCGTTGACCGGACAAATCTCTATCGCGCGCTCAGCGGCGATGCCAAGCCGGAATTCGAGACGATCCGCAAGGTGCTCGGCGCGCTCGGCGTTCGGCTGGTAGCGAAGCCGCGGGCGGCCTGAGTGATCGAAGCGTAGCGCTTCGAACTGAGCGTCAGGAACTCATCGTCTGCGACGCCGGCCATTGCCTCAACTTGCACTGCAGCGACGTTTTTCCGGCTTGCCAAATTGCAGCGGGAGGGGGAGCATTCGCCTGCCGACCCAATCAAGGGCCGAGCTCCAGACGAGGAGGCGGCAATGGGACAAGACGTCAGAAGTCCCCGAGGTCCACGGTGTATTGCACTGGTGGGCCCTTTCCAGAGCGGTAAAACCACACTTCTTGAAGCCATCCTGGCGCGTACCGGCGCCATTCCCAAAGCCGGCAGCGTCGATGCCGGAACTTCCGTCGGCGACGCCAGCCCCGAGGCGCGCCACCACAAGATGGGCGTCGGTCTCACCGCCGCCACCACAAGCTTTATGGGGGACGAATATACCTTCATCGATTGTCCCGGCTCGATCGAATTCGCGCAGGATATGCGCGCCGCGATCCCGGCGGTGGATGCCGCCGTCGTGGTCTGCGAGGCCGATGAACGCAAGCTGCCGCAGCTTCAGATCATCCTGCGCGAGCTCGAGGATCTCGACGTCCCGCGCTTCCTGTTTCTCAACAAGATCGACCGCGCCAACAAGCGCATCCGCGAGACGCTCGCGACGCTGCAGCCGGCGTCGCGGTTTCCGCTGGTGCTGCGGCAGATTCCGATCTGGAACGGCGATTTGATCGCGGGCTTCGTCGACCTGGCGCTGGAGCGCGCCTTTGTCTACCGCGAACACAAGGCTTCCGAAGTCGTGACACTGGAAGGCGGCGACCTCGACCGCGAGAAGGAAGCCCGCTTCTCGATGCTCGAAAAGCTTGCCGATCACGACGACGCGTTGATGGAGCAACTGCTCGACGACATCCCGCCGCCCCGCGACGCGATCTTCGACGATCTCGCCCGCGAACTGCGCGAAGGGTTGATCTGTCCGGTACTGCTGGGTTCGGCGCTGCGCCAAAACGGCGTGCTGCGCCTGATGAAGGCGCTGCGACATGAATCGCCCGGGATCGCCGAGACGGCGAAGCGCCTCGGCGCGTCTTCGCCCAAGGACGCGCTCGCCTATGTGCTCAAGACCGTGCATTTGCAGCACGGCGGCAAGCTTTCGCTGACGCGGATACTGGCCGGGCATCTCGAGGATGGTGCCACGCTGTTGTCATCCTCCGGGGAGTCCGGCCGGGTGTCCGGCATCCTCGCGGTCAGCGGCGCCCATGACACCAAGCGTGCCGCCGCCGGGCCCGGCGACACGGTGGCGCTTGGAAAACTCGACGCGGTCAAGACCGGCGATACAGTGTCGAGCGGCAAGACCGCGCCGGCGGCGCTGGTCGGCGTCGAGCCGCTGCCGCCGGTGCTGGCGATGGCGCTGTCGGCCACCGACCGCAAGGACGACGTCAAGCTCGGCCAGGCCCTGCTGCGCCTGAACGAGGAAGATCCGTCGCTGACCATGATCCACAATGCCCAGACCCACGACATCGTTCTGTGGGGGCAGGGCGAGATGCATCTGCGGGTCGCGCTGGAACGGCTGCGCGACCGCTTCGGCGTCAACGTCAAGTCGCAATCGCCCGCCATCGGCTATCAGGAGACCATTCGCAAGTCGATCAGCCAGCGCGGCCGACACAAGAAGCAGTCCGGCGGCCATGGCCAGTTCGGCGACGTGGTGCTGGAGATCAAGCCGATGCCGCGCGGCAGCGGCTTCGAATTTCACGAGAAGGTGGTGGGCGGCGCGGTGCCGCGAAACTACATCGGCGCCGTCGAAGAGGGCGTCGTCGATGGATTGCTGCGCGGGCCGCTCGGCTTTCCCGTCATCGACGTCCATGTGACGCTGACCGACGGCTCCTATCACAGCGTCGATTCCTCCGATCTTGCCTTCCGTACCGCGGCGCGGGTCGGGGTCAGCGAAGCGCTGCCGCAATGCCAGCCGGTGTTGCTGGAGCCGATCCATCTGGTCGAAATCGTCTGTCCGACCGACGCCACCGCCCGGATCAACGCCATCCTGTCGGGCAGGCGCGGCCAGATTCTCGGCTTCGACACCCGCGAGGGCTGGTCGGGGTGGGACTGTGTCCGCGCCACCATGCCGGAAGCGGAGATCGGCGATCTGATCGTCGAGTTGCGCTCGGCCACCGCGGGCGCCGGCAGTTTCACCCGGCAGTTCGACCGCATGGCCGAGGTCATCGGCCGTGCCGCCGATCAGATCATCGCCGCCCATCGCGTCGCGGCGTAGTCAGCCGGCGAGCTTTCGCGCGGCCTTTCGCAAGTCGGCATTGATGCGGGTTTGCCATCCGCTGCCGGTCTTGCGATAAGCCGCGAGAACGTCGTGATCGAGACGAAGCTTGACTGCTTGCTTTGGATTTTCCAGCAGCGGTCGTCCACGTTTGATGATCTTGTTACCGTGGCGAATCTCCGCACGGTCAAGCATCTGCTTCGTGAGTACGGGAGCCTCGTCGTATTCTGCCTTGGTGATGCGATGGGCATCAACCCGGGCCAAATCGCTTTTGATAGATCTTTTTTTCACGGTCATTGCACTTTCTCATCGAGATGACATGCCGGGCTTCCTCGCGCGGCGTCCAAACGATCATCACCATTCGATCGGCAAGAAATCCGACGCTCTGCAAGCGGGTCTCGCCAAAATCCCGTCGTGTGTCCTGCACGGTAATCGTCGGACCGGCAAACACGACCGCTGCGTCAGCAAAATTCAAACCCCGGTCGCGGAGAGCGGCAAAACGTTTCGCAGGATCGAACGTGATCTTCACGTATTAAATGTACCCCCATTTAATCGCTCTCGTCAAGGCTGGATAGCTCACCTCCATCGCTGGCTCATGATACGGCGGGCGCTGCGCTGGCGTTGGGCACGGTCCGCGCCACGCCTGCCTCTCCTTGACACCGCCCGACGGAACATAAATTGATCGTCATGCCAATTGACCGCGTCCGAGGAAACGCCGTGACCAAGCCCCGTGCCGCATGCCTGATCGGATGGCCGGCGGCGCATTCGCGCTCGCCGCTGATCCATCATTACTGGCTGCGGACGCTCGGCATCGAGGGCGGTTACAACATCGAGGCGGTGCCGCCCGAAGGCTTTGCCGATTTCGTGCTGCATCTGTCGAGCCGCGGCTTTGTCGGCGGCAATGTCACCATTCCGCACAAGGAGCGCGTGCTGGCGCTGTCGACGCCTGACCCGCGCGCCCGCGCGGTCGGTGCCGCCAATACGCTTTGGTACGACCATGGCGAGCTGTGTTCGACCAATACCGACATCGAGGGCTTTATCAATAATCTCGACGCCTGCGCGCCGGGCTGGGACGCCGCCACCAACGCGCTGGTGCTGGGTGCCGGCGGCTCGTCGCGCGCGGTGGTGTTCGGATTGATCGAGCGCGGCATCAAGCGCGTGCATCTGGCGAACCGCACCGTCGCACGCGCGCGTCTGCTGGCGGATCAATTCGGCGCTTGCGTTGATCCGGTGGAGTGGGATGCCATCGGCGAACTGTTGCCGGGTTCCGCCTTGCTGGTAAACACGACGTCGCTCGGTATGCAGGGCCAGCCGGCGCTCGAGATCGACGTCAGCCGGCTGCCGGCGCCTGCCGTTGTCGCCGACCTCGTCTATGTGCCGCTGGATACGGCGCTGCTGTCGGCGGCGCGGGCGCGCGGACTGAGGACGGCCGATGGGCTTGGCATGCTGCTGCACCAGGCGGTGCGCGGATTTGAATTATGGTTCGGACAGCGCCCGCGCGTGACGCCAGAGCTTCGCGCGCTGGTGGAGGCCGATCTCACAAAAGCTTGAACGAGGGAATGTCGTGACCGCTTCAGTGTCTGTTGCTGGATGGTGCCACCGGAGACCCGCTCATGCCCGTATATCGCTCAAGCCTCTCTCGTCCGCTGCTCGCAATTGCGATGATTGCCGCATCGACGCTGGGCGCGATCGCCCAGCAGCCGCCGACGGTGCGCGTCCGCGGCAGCATTGAAAGCATCGATGGTCCGATGCTGACGATCAAGTCGCGCGAGGGCGCCGACCTCAAGGTCCGTCTCACCGACAATTTCGCGGTGATCGGTATCGCAAAGGCCGAGCTGTCC
>JBDTKD010000468.1:0-2994 GCA_039935515.1 Bradyrhizobium sp. | reverse complement strand
CGAGATTGCGCGCCCATGAGGCGAGGCTGGACACGGGCTCCGACTGGTAGGGAGCGGAAAACCTGCGGGCCATCCTCACATTCCATGGGTTTGGCCGCCGGCCTGGTCGGCAGGTAGCCGGGCATGCAGGTGACCTAGCCCATTTCCGGGCCGACTGTGAAGCGGTTTGTACCGGCACGGTGGCTTCGGGCCCAGGCCCCGCGCAAGCGAGCGCGCCCTGTCGCAACAGGGCGCGTAGTCGCTTTAGTGCTT
The DNA here is from genome assembly GCA_039935515.1 of Bradyrhizobium sp. Classification (GTDB taxonomy): domain Bacteria; phylum Pseudomonadota; class Alphaproteobacteria; order Rhizobiales; family Xanthobacteraceae; genus Bradyrhizobium. Next base: position 2,742 of record JBDTKD010000468.1, on the reverse strand, counting down.
CAGCAGCGGGCAGGTCGAATCGGAAAGCTTCCCGAACGCCTGTTCGCCCGTCATGGTCTGAACCAGGCGATAATAGTCCCAGGGATATTTCGATTCGGAGGGTTTCTTGACCTGCATGATGTACATTTCATGTTCCAGCAATCCGTCGGCGCGGATCTTGCCGTCGCTCGTGTACATGTCGTCGATCTTCATCTTGTGCAGTTGGGCCATGACCTTGTCGGCATCGGTGCTGTTCACGGCCTTGACCGCGTTCAGGTAAGTCATGGTCGCCGAATAATACGCCGCCTGATTCATGGTCGGCTCGCGCTTCGTCTTCTCGAAATAGCGCTTGGCGAAGGCACGGGTCTTGTCGTTGAGGTCCCAATACCACCCCGTCGTTAGGTAGAGGCCCTGGGCGGTCTTCAGCCCGAGGCTGTGAATGTCGGTGATGAAAGCAAGTAGCGCGGCGGGCTTCATCGTCTTGGCGATGCCGAACTCGTCGGCCGCCTTGATCGAGTTGGTGAAGTCGTTGCCGGCATTGGCAAGGCCCAGGATCTGCGCGCCGGAATTCTGCGCCTGTAGCAGATAGCTCGAGAAATCGGACGTCGACAGCGGCACGCGCACGGCGCCGACCACCTTGCCGCCGTTCGCTTCCACGACCTTCGCGGCGGATTCCTGCAACTGGGTGCCGAACGTATAATCGGCGGTGAGGAAGAACCAGCTCTTGCCACCCTGCTTCAATATGGTCGTCGCCGTGCCGTTGCCGAGCGCGGTGGTGTCGTAGCCGTAATGCATCATGTAGGCGTTGCAGTCCTTGCCGGTCAGCGACGCCCCGGCCGGGCCGACCGCGAAGAACGGCACCTTCTTCTCCTTGGCGATGGTTCCCATCGCGATACTGACCCCGGTGTTGGATCCGCCAAGGACCATGGTCAGTCCGTTGCGGTCGGCCCATTCGCGGAACTTCTGGGCGCCGAGGTCCGGCTTGTTCTGGTGATCCGACGTCAGCAGTTCGATCTTGTTGCCGAGAACGCTGCCGCCGAAATCCGCGATCGCCATCTTGGCGGCCTCGACTCCACCGGGTCCGATGACGTCCGCATAGACGCCGGACATATCGTCGATGTCACCGATGACCACCTTGTTTCCATCGGCGTGCGCTGCTGTTGCGGTCAACGACGCGAACAGCAGCCACGGGATTGTTCGAATGGCGATTGACTTTTTCATCCTCAGCGCTTCCTCAATTTCCGGGTTGGAATGAGGCACACGCTAGAAAGCCGCGATGCCGGCTCCAATTGGCCTTTCGTCGGTACGATGGTCGGGATGTGTGCGATGCTCCCCGAACAACATGGACAATTGTTAATGTTGTTCCGAGGACTGCCCAAATACCCGCTGAAAGCGCTCTGGAAACCATTCCGGCGCGCGGAACGGCGGGAGATTCAAGCGGCAGCGTTGGGGAAACTGTAGCTCTTGAACTGATCGCGCAAGGCGGTCTTAAGGATCTTTCCGGTTGCGGTGTGCGGAATGTCGTCGACGAAGGCGACGTCGTCCGGCATCCACCATTTGGCGATCTTGCCATCCATGTATTTCAGGATGTCTTCGCGTGTCGCCTTCTGGCCCTGCTTAAGCTGGACGATTAGAAGTGGCCGCTCGTCCCATTTGGGATGATGGATGCCGATCACGGCCGCTTCCGCGACCGCGGGATGTCCGACCGCAAGGTTTTCCAGGTCGATCGAGGAAATCCATTCGCCGCCGGATTTGATCACATCCTTGGAGCGATCGGTGATCCGCATGTACCCGTGCGGGTCGATGGTCGCGACGTCACCGGTGTCGAAATAGCCGTCCTCGTCCAGGATGTTGCTGTCGACCCGGAAATAGGCCTTCGACACCGCGGGTCCGCTCACCTTAAGCCGGCCAAAGGTCTTGCCGTCCCATGGCAGATCCTTGCCGGCATCATCGGTGATCTTCATCTGGACGCCGAACGGCGGGTAACCCTGGGTCTGGAGAATATCCAGCCGGGCGTCGCCGGAGAGCTCCGCAAAGGGAGGTTTCAGCGCGGCGAGGGTCCCGATCGGACTCATCTCGGTCATGCCCCAGGCATGGCGGACCTGGACCCCGCTGTCGACGAAGGCCTTGATCATCGAGCGCGGCATTGCGGAGCCGCCGCACACCACCATCCTCAGATACGGCAGTTTGAGGTTGTTGGCGGCGATATGGTTGAGCAGCATCAGCCACACCGTCGGAACGCCGGCGGTATGCGTCACCTTCTCGCTTTCGAGCAATTCAAACACCGATGCGCCGTCGAGCTTGGCGCCGGGCAGCACCAGCTTGGTGCCCATCGAGGGCGCCGAGAATGCGATGCCCCAGCTATTGGCATGGAACAGCGGAACCACCGGCAGCATGGTATCGGCGGCGTTCGCACCGAGCGAATCGCCGCTGTTGGCCATCAGGGCGTGCAGCACGTTCGAGCGATGCGAATACAGCACGCCCTTGGGATCGCCGGTGGTGCCCGAGGTGTAGCACATTGCGGCGGCGGTATTCTCGTCGAAGGTCTTCCATTTGAAGTTTCCGTCCACCTCCGCGATCCAGTCCTCATAGGCAACCGCATTTTTCAGCGTGGTCTGCGGCATATGCGCCTTGTCGGTGAGCACGACATAACGCTCGACGCTCGGCAGCTTGTCGGCAATTTTCTCCAGGATCGGCACGAAAGTAGTGTCGAGGATCACCACGCGGTCCTGCGCGTGGTTGATGATCCAGGCGATCTGGTCG
>JBDTKD010000467.1:0-6578 GCA_039935515.1 Bradyrhizobium sp. | reverse complement strand
CGACGACGCCGGTCTTGCCCGAGACTACGCCTCGATGCGCACCATGCGGCTGGCCGACGGGCCGGACGAGGTCCATAACCGCGCCATTGCCAGGCTTGAACTTCGGAAGTATGCAAACTCTCCCACCAGGCATTAACGGGAGCACCAGGCTGCGCTCCCCACGGAAGCCTGAGAAAAAATCCGAGGGAGCGTCATCGTGGCCGAAGGCGTCAGAAAAGACGAAGAATTCTCGGGCACCAAGCCGGTCGAGGAGCGGCATCGCATCGACGAGATGCGCCTTGACGGCTGGATGCGCGAGCACGTCGAAGGCTATCAGGGACCGCTGGTCGTCCTGCAGTTCAAGGGCGGCCAGTCGAACCCGACCTACCGGCTCGACACGCCCGGCCGTTCCTATGTGATGCGGCGCAAGCCGTTCGGAAAACTGCTGCCGTCGGCCCATGCGGTCGACCGCGAATTCCGTGTCATCGCCGCACTCGGCAGACAGGGGTTTCCGGTCGCCAGGGCCTATGCGCTGTGCACCGACGATACCGTGATCGGCGCCGCCTTCTACATCATGTCGATGGAAGAGGGACGCGTGTTCTGGGATCCGACGCTGCCGAGCCAGCCGCCCGAGGCGCGGCGCAGGATTTTCACCAGCAAGATCGAGACGCTGGCGAAGCTGCACATGTTTGATCCGCAGGCGATCGGGCTCGGCGATTTCGGCAAGCCCGGCAACTATTTTGCGCGCCAGGTCGATCGCTGGACCAAGCAATACCGCGCATCGGAGACCCAGCATATTCCCGAAGTGGAAAAACTGATCGAGTGGCTGCCGCGCACGCTGCCGAAACAGGAGCGCGTTTCCATCGTTCACGGCGACTACCGCCTCGACAACATGATTTTCCATGCCACCGAGCCGCGGGTTCAGGCGGTGCTCGACTGGGAACTGTCGACGCTCGGCGATCCGATGGCCGACTTCACCTATCTCTTGATGCAATGGACCATGCCCGGTCTGGTCGACGCCGACCTCGCCGCGCTCAACATTCCGAGCATGGCAGAGGCGGGGCAGATCTATTGCCACATCGCCGGCACCGCCGTACCCGACCTGAACTGGTATTTCTCCTACAATCTGTTCCGACTGGCCGGCATCACCCAGGGCATCGCGGGCCGGATTCGCGACGGCACCGCGGCGAACGCCAGAGCCATGGAGTCTGCCAAGCGCACGGTGCCGCTGTCGAAGGCGTCCTGGGAATACGCCCAGAAGGCCGGCGCGACATAACCACGTCCGTCATTGAGAATGCGTAGCCCGGATGGAGCGCAGCGCAATCCGGGAACCGCGGGGGGCCGTCCCCGGATTTCGCTTCGCTGCATCCGGCTACGCCTGCCGTCATTGCGACGTCTGCTGCATCGCTCTCTTGCCCGGCCATCAAGGGTTGGCGTTTCTACTAAATCGGCTTGCCCGCGTATGGCATCGACGCGGTGAGGCCGCCATCGACCGGGATCGCCTGGCCATTGACGTAGGAGGCTTCGTCACTGGCGAGGAACAGCCCCATCGCCGCCAGCTCGTGCGGTTGTCCGGCGCGCTTTAGCGGATTGAGCTGGCCGATCTTGCCGTCGGTGCCGCGCTGTTTCGCGTTGTCGAAGATCGGCTTGGTCATGCCGGTTTCGATCAGGCCGGGGCACACCGCATTGATGCGCACACCGGTGCCGGACAGCGAATAGGCAGTGGTCTGCACCAGGCTGATGACGCCGGCCTTGCTCGCCGCGTAAGGATGGCCGCTGGCGCCGGACTTCAGACCCGCAACCGAGGCGGTGCAGACGATCGCCCCCTGTTTCTGCCGTATCATGTGCGGCATGGCATATTTGATCGCGAGAAACGGTCCGATCAGGTTGATGCGCAGGATTTCCTGCCAGTGCTCCACGGTCTGCTCGGCCAGCGGCACCAGCCCGCCGCTGATGCCGGCATTGGCCCAGATCGCATCGAGCCGCCCGTAGGCGGAAACCGCTTTGTCGATGAAGGCCATGACGTCCTTTTCCGAGCCGGCATCCGCGATCACCGCTTCGGCGGTGCCGCCGGCCTTGCGAACCTGCTCGACCGTCTCCTTGACGCCGTCGGCGCGGTCGACCGCGATCAGCCGGGCGCCTTCCCGGGTGAACAGCAGCGAGGCCGCGCGTCCGATGCCGCTGCCCGCGCCGGTGATGATGACGGATTTGCCTTCGAGGCGGCCCATGAATGTCTCCCTGTTCACTTCCGATCTGCGCGCATGCCGCCATACGAAATTCGGGATTCACTTGAGACCCGATCCGGTCTCACGTACAGCCAGGTCGAACATTATTGAAGGGTTCCTGCGATGTCCAATAAAGACCAGCCATTCGTATCGCAGCATGCGATGCCCGCAGGGGTGGTTGCGACGCGGTGGTGGTGGGTGCGTCATGCGCCGGTTCGGGAGGACGGCGGCTGCATCTATGGGCAGAAGGACATCGGCTGTGACACCACCGACCGCGAGGTGTTCAAGGCGGTCGCGAAAATCCTGCCGCGTCGCGCGGTCTGGTACGCGAGCAATCTGAAACGAACCCATCAGACGGCGGATGCGATCTGGGCCGCGGGATTTCCCAGACCGTCGGCCCTGCACCGCGAGCCGGCACTCGCCGAGCAGAATCTCGGTGAATGGCAGGGGTTGAACCGCGCGGCGTTCTTCGCAAGCCGGCCGGTCGATGTCGGCAGCTACCGGTTTGCGCCGATCGACGACCCGGCGCCGGGCGGCGAGAGTTTCATGGATCTCTATAGCCGCGTTCGCGGTGCGATCGAACGGATCAACGCCGAGCACGCCGGCAGGGACGTCATTGCGGTGGCGCATGGCGGCACCATCAAGGCCGCGGTCGGTCTTGCGCTTGGCGATCAGCCGGAAAAGGGCCTTGCCTTCACCATCGACAACTGCTCGGTGACCCGGCTCGATCATCTCGCCAGCGCCGGCCACTTCGTTTGGCGGATTCCGATGGTCAATCAGCAGCCCTGGATCGCCGATGCGTCGCACAACGCCATGCACCAGCCGGCGGGGCTTGAAATCGCCACCGCCAGCAAGCTGGCGTGAAACTACGGCTGCGGTTGTCGAACCGCGCGAACGCTGCTTAGGTTGAGCTGAACGGAAAACCGGCGCATCCGCCGCCGGACCATCGATGGGAGAGACGCATGAGCTTGTTTGACATGTCGGGAAAAGTCGCCGTCATCACCGGCTCCACGCGCGGGATCGGCCGCGCCATTGCCGAGCGGATGGCCGAGCATGGCGCCAAGGTGGTGGTCTCCTCGCGCAAACAGGACGTCTGCGACCAGGTGACCAAGGAGATCAATGACAAGTTCGGGAGAGGGACCGCGGTGTCGATCGCGGCAAACATCTCGAGCAAGGAAAACCTTCAGCATCTGGTCGACGAAAGCAACCGCGCCTTCGGCAAGATCGATGTGCTGGTCTGCAACGCCGCGTCAAACCCGTATTACGGTCCGCTGGGCGGCATTTCCGACGATCAGTTCCGCAAGATCCTCGACAACAACATTATCGCCAATAACTGGCTGACCAGCATGGTGGTGCCGCAGATGATCGAGCGCAAGGACGGCTCGGTCATCATCGTCTCGTCGATCGGCGGCCTCAAAGGCTCCACCATCCTTGGCGCCTACGCGATCTCGAAAGCGGCCGACATGCAGCTCGCGCGCAATCTCGCCTGCGAGTACGGCAAGCACAATGTGCGCGTCAATTGCATCGCGCCGGGCCTGATCAAGACCGACTTCGCCAAGGCGCTGTGGGACAATCCGGAAAACCTCAAGGCATCGACGGCGCGCTCGCCGCTGCTGCGGATCGGCATTCCCGACGAGATCGCCGGTGCCGCGGTGTTCCTCGGATCGGCGGCCGGCAACTTCATGACCGGCCAGACCATGGTCATCGACGGCGGCGCCACCATCAGTTGAGCGCATCGGACGTCGTCACCCGCGAAAGCGGGGACGTCGTCACCCGCGAAAGCGGGTGATCCAGTAAACTCAGACGTCTCGACTCTCAATCGCTGTCCCGGCGTACTGGGTGCCCCGCTTTCGCGGAGCATGACAACGCAGTTTGCGGCCCGGCTCACTCCACCGCCGCGTACACCAGGCTGCGCACCAGGGTGCGGAAATATTCGCGCTGACCGGGTCCCTGCGACATGAACACGGCAAACAGATCTTCCCTGGGATCGATCCAGAAGAAGGTCCCGGCCATGCCGCTCCAGAAGAACTGACCGACCGAGCCCGCGTAGGGTGCCATGCCCTGCTGGGTGCGCACCGCAAAGCCGAGGCCAAAACTGTGGCCCGCCGGCACGAGATGGCTGTCCAGCTTCACGTTCGGACCGAGATGGTCCGACGCCATCAGTTCAAGCGTCTTGCGACCGATGATCCGGATACCGTCGAGCGTACCACCACTGAGCAGCATCTGGCAGAACCGCGCATAATCCATCGTGGTCGATACCAGTCCGCCGCCGCCGGATTCCATCGCCGGCTTCTCCAGCATGTTGAAGAGCTGCACCTTCTCGCCGTTCCAGGGATCGGTGAGGAACGGTTCAGCGAGACGGCCGGCATTCTCTTCACCGGTGTGGAATGCGGTCTCGGCCATTTGCAGGGGAGCGAGAATGCGCTCGGTCAGGAAGACACCCAGCGTTTGACCTGTCACCACCTCGATGAGGCGGCCGAGAATGTCGGTGGAACGGCTGTAACTCCATTCCGCGCCGGGCTGGCAGATCAGCGGCAGGCTGGCGACGATGGCGGCGTGTTCGGCGTTGGTGATTTTGCGGCTGCGCAGCCGCGACTGCTGATAAAGCTGTTGCACCGGGGTGTTGCCGGTATGGTCGTAGGTGATGCCCGAGGTGTGGCGCAGCAGGTCCTGGATCGTCATCGGCCGCCGGGGCGGCACCAGATCGAGCTTGCCGTTGTTGTCGACGCCGACCTTCTGGTTCGCAAATTCCGGAATGTATTTGGCGACGGGATCGTTGAGCAGGAACTGGCCGTCCTCCAGCAGCATCATGATGCCGACGGAAACGATCGGCTTGGTCATCGAGAACACGCGGAACAGGCTGTTGTGCGCCATCGGCGCGGCCGCCGCCGGGTTTTGCCGGCCCAGCGCCTCGAACCAGCCGATCTGGCCGCGGCGCGCCACCATCACGGTCGCGCCCGGGATGGTGCCCTTGTCGATGTCGCGCTTGAACGCATCCGACATGCGCTGCAGCCGGGTCGACGACAGCCCGAGCGATTGCGGTTTTGCGAAGGGAAGGGAGGGGGTCTGGGGGGCGGCGGTGCGCTTTGCGGCGGATTGCGCGTTCATGGTCTCTCCCGTTTTGCTCTTGCTGGTGGGTGCAGCGGAATTCTGACCCAGAACGCCCGGATTGAACAGGTCGATTGCCGGCAACGGCTTCGCCCTTGCAATCCGGGCATCGCCTATGCTTGAAACGGCGCGGATCGGCGGCGACGCGGGTTCCCTGCAGGAGTGTAGCTCAATTGGTAGAGCACCGGTCTCCAAAACCGGGGGTCGCAGGTTCGAGCCCTGCCACTCCTGCCATAATATCAAGGATTTAATAGGATTTCGTCCCTCGTCCCGATTGCGAAATAACCCAGAGCGTGAGGTTCAGGGTAAGCGGCGCTTCTGCAACGAGCGGTTCGAAAGAAGCCGTGTGCGGGTTTGGGTGTCCACGAACTTCTGACCGTTGGTCATGAACCGACGGGCGTCTTCAGGGCACGGCATGCACTTATCTCATTGCCTGCACCGGTCTTCCCGAGAAAATCGGTGCAGGCAGCGTCGCAGGTAGATCAGCAGGCTATTTGGCCGGCTTGACCTTCAGCGCACCCGCCAATTGGCCCATGAGGTAGCCGAGCCCACCGCCCAATACGGCGGAGACGATGATGCGGAAAAGCGGGTTGGAGTTGTCCGCGGCGGTCAATGCATCCAACTTGCCCGCCGACAACGTGTAGCCGACCAGCGCGGCATAGCCGTAGACATTGGCCGGGACGCAGGAGAGTTGATCGACAGAGGCGACGATCACGAGAAAGAAAACCGTAACCCCGACGACGATCGCCGGCCAAACCGTCCCTAGTGCCGGCACTGGAACTTTGGCGATGATAAAAAGCGCAATCCAGGCGATCACGGCGCCATAGATGATGCCAGCGATCGTCTTGGTTAGCGCCTTGGTATCGCCGCCCGCGGCAAAGTAGCAGCCTGCTGCGATGAACCCAGCCCAAACGAGAGCGACGGGGGCTAAAGGGCCGAGCGCGACAAATGCCCAAATACCGCCGAGTACGGCAACACTCACTGACAGCGCAAGTAATTCTGACATTGTCGTTCCCCCCGAGATTTGCTGTTACGAGCACGAATGCCTTTCCTCCTCGGAAAGCACCCGACGACGATGTTAGCAGAGTGCAGCCGTCAACGCGCTTGCCTTCTGACCCCGATCGAAGGCTCGAACTATCGTTTTTTCGAATGGCGGTCGGCCCTTTTTCTTGGACGATCGTCTTGGCGGGGTCAAAGGCGTCGGGTTGGCCTGGAATGCCTGAAGGTCGGTCGGAAACCCCGTGATGGCTTTCGGGATCAGCCTGC
>JBDTKD010000466.1:0-7062 GCA_039935515.1 Bradyrhizobium sp. | reverse complement strand
CGCGGGCGAAGTCGACCACCGAATATCTCGGCAAGCTCGTCGCCGACGGTGCCAAGACCGCTCAGGACAACTTCTCCAAGGCCTACACCAAGACCGCCTGATCGTCTGGATCGTCGACAGTCTATCGTTTCAAGGCCCGCTTCACGCGGGCCTTCTTTTTGGGTGCACAATCTCATAGACCCCGATTGCCCCTCATGGTGAGGAGGCGCTCTTGCGCCGTCTCGAACCATGAGGCCCCATCCTTCGAGACGCGGCCAAGCGGCCGCTCCTCAGGATAAGGTCTTTGTTTATTCGAAAGCCGTCATGGCCCGCGCCGACACGTTTTCCTTCGCTCCTGCTGACGCGGCGCGCGCGGCTGAGCTGCGGCGCGTCAAGGCGCTGGCGACGCTGGTGCTGGCCGCCACGCTGGCCCTGTTCGTGACGGCGAAACTGCTGTTGCCGCTGCATCCGGCCTTCGGCTTCGTCGCGGCATTTGCGGAAGCGGCGACGATCGGGGGATTGGCCGACTGGTATGCGGTCGTGGCGCTGTTTCGCCGGCCGTTGGGATTGCCGATCCCGCATACCGCCATCATCCAGAGCAATCAGCACCGCATCGCCGATAAGCTCGGCGAGTTCATCGAGGCGCATTTTCTCGAGGCCGCGCCGGTCGATGCCAAGCTGCGCCAGATCGACTTCGGTTCGTTCATCGCCGACTGGCTGCGCGACCGCAAGCGCAGCAACGATCTGGCCCGATTCGTGCTGCGGCTGCTGCCCGAGGCGTTCTCGGCCACGGAAACGTCGGGTCTGATGAACTTCATCACCCGCCGCATCACCACCCAGTTGCAGTCGGTCGATCTGGCGCCGCTCGCCGCCGGCACGCTGCGCGCCTTCGTGGCGGAGGGCCGGCATCAGGGCCTGCTCGACGACATCCTGAGCGCGCTGCACCAATCGCTGACCCAGCCGGAAACCATGGCGCTGATCCGCGAGAAAATCCGTGGCGAATTGCCGACGCTGCTCAAGCTCTATCGCACCGACCGCTTCCTGGTGAACAAGATCGTCGCCTCCGCGACCGCGTTCTTCGAGGACGTGCGCAGCGATCCGAACCATCCGTTCCGCGGCGAGTTCGATCGCATGCTGCTGTCGTTCGTGGACCGGCTCGGCAACGATCGCAGCTACGCCGATCGCATCGACGGATTGAAGCGTGACCTGCTGGCGCGCCCAGAGCTCGGCGACCTCGCGCGAAACATCTGGTCGAACACGCGCTCGTTCATCGAGCGCAGCGCCGCCGGCGAGACCCAGGTGCTGCAGCATCATCTGGCCCGCATGCTGGCCGAGGCCGGCGAGGCGATTGCCGGCGATTCCGAACTGCGGGCCGAGATCAACCAGGGCCTGGTCGCGGTGCTGCGAAGCTTCATCGCCGAGCAGAAGAGCGGCGTCTCCAGTTTCATTTCCGATCAGGTCAAGGCCTGGGACATGGGACAGTTGATCGCGCTGATCGAGATCAATATCGGCCGCGATCTGCAATACATCCGCTTCAATGGCTCGCTGATCGGCGGACTCGCTGGACTGTCGCTTTACACCATCGAATTCCTGCTGCGCTGGCTGTGACTTTTCCATCACGGCTCCGCCTTTAGCCATCCGAGCCTATTGTCCGGGCTGAACTGTGCCGCTTGAATGCGGGAATTGGCGACCTAGCTGATTCAAGGCTTTGTTGCGTTGCGGAACGATTTGACGAGATTGGCGTCTTCCTATTGATCCGTTGGCCGGCTGCCGAGATTCAAGGGGCCGGCCTGAAAAGGAGATACTATGTCCGCTGCTGCGCAGACGCTTCGCCCGCCGTCCAAGACCCTGATGTTTCTGGAGGGGCGGGCGATCCACGAACTGGGCGCCTTCCTTGGAGTGCTGCCGCTGCTGAGCCTTGCACCGAAGGGCGATGGCCATCCAGTGCTGGTATTGCCAGGGCTGGTCGCTTCGGACACATCGACCCGTCCGCTGCGCAGCTTCCTGAAGAACCGCGACTATGCCGTTAGCGGCTGGCGCCAGGGCCGAAACCTCGGCCTGCGCGAAGGCGTGCAGCGTGCGATGGTCGATCTGGTGCGGGAGCTCAGCGACAGCCATGGCCGAAAGGTCAGTCTGGTCGGCTGGAGCCTCGGCGGTCTTTATGCGCGTCAGCTCGCCAAGATGATGCCGGACCGGGTGCGCTCGGTGATCACGCTCGGCAGTCCGTTTGCCAGCAGCCCGAAGGCGACCAATGCCTGGCGGGTCTATGAGATGGCAAGCGGCCGGCGCGCCGACGAGGAGGATCGCCGGTTCGGCGGATCGCTGTCGGAAACGCCACCGGTACCGACCACCGCGATCTTCAGCCGATCCGATGGCATCTGCGCGTGGCAAGGCTGCATGGAAAGGCCGTCCGCGCGGTCCGAGAACATCGAGGTCGAGAGCAGCCATTGCGGCATGGGTCATCATCCCGCGGTGGTCTATGCGGTCGCCGATCGCCTGGCGCAGCCCGAGGGCAAATGGGCGCCGTTCGACCGTAGCGGCTGGCGCAGCATCGTTTATCCCGATCCCACCCGGTAATTGCGGCGCCCCGTCTGCGGGCGGCGTTGTTGTGACGCCGTAAAACGCGCTATGCGTTGGCCATGGCGCACCCGCTTGCCCCGATCATCGACCAGCTCAAGCGCGAACCCTCGCGCACCGGCTCCATTGCCATCACGGTATTCGGCGATGCGATCGTGCCGCGCGGCGGCTCGGTCTGGCTCGGTACGCTGCTGGCGTTCTTTGAGGCGATCGACACCGACAGCGGCGTGGTGCGGACCGCGATGTCGCGGCTCGCGGCGGACGGTTGGCTCGAACGCACCAGGCTCGGCCGCAACAGCTTCTATCGATTGGTGAAGAAGGGACGGCAAACCTTTGATACCGCGACCAGACATATCTATGACCCGCCATCGGCAGGCTGGACCGGACGCTTTGAACTCTTGCTGATCGGCAACGGCGAGGATCGCGACGCCTCCCGTGATGCGCTGAAGAATGCCGGCTTCGGCAGCCCGTTGCCGGGGGTATGGATCGCGTCTTCGGGGGTGCCCGTCCCCGAGGAAGCGGCATCCGCGATCCGGCTGGAGGTTTCCGCCGAAGACGACAGCGGCCGCCGCCTGCTCAGCGCGAGCTGGCCGCTCCACCGCACCGCCGACGCCTATCTGAAGTTCATGCGGACCTTCAAGCCATTGCGGGATTGGATCGGGCGCCGCGAGCGGCTTTCAGCCAGCGATGCCTTTGTCGCGCGGATCCTGCTGATCCATCATTACCGGCGCGTGGTGCTGCGCGACCCGCTGCTGCCGACGGCCTTGTTGCCCGAGGACTGGCCCGGGAGGGCCGCGAGGAAACTCTGCGCGGAAATCTATCGCGGGCTCATTCCCGCGTCTGAACAATGGCTTGACCAATATGCCACGAACGAGAATGGGCCGTTGCCGCCGGCCGGCGCGGATTTGGGGCGCCGGTTCAGCAACGCGTGATAATGTTACAGAAATATCTTGCATATCTTGATTTATGTTATATATCTTCCTTCGCTGTCCTGGGAGATCGCCATGTACACCCAAGCGCTCAACACGACGGAAGCCGAAGACCGCGATATCGAGGACGCCGGCCGGGCCGCCGAGTTCCAGAGGCGCATCGATGCCGACGATCGCATCGAGCCGAACGACTGGATGCCGGCGGCCTACCGCAAGACGCTGACGCGGCAGATTTCCCAGCACGCACATTCCGAAATCGTCGGCATGCTGCCCGAGGGCAATTGGATCACGCGGGCGCCGTCGCTGCGCCGCAAGGCCGCGCTGCTCGCCAAGGTGCAGGACGAATGCGGCCACGGGCTTTACCTCTATGCCGCCGCGGAAACACTCGGCACCTCGCGCGAGGAACTGGTCGATCTGATGCTGGCCGGCAGAGCGAAATATTCCTCGATCTTCAACTATCCGACGCTGACCTGGGCGGATATCGGCGCGATCGGCTGGCTGGTCGACGGCGCCGCGATCATGAACCAGATTCCGCTGTGTCGCTGCTCCTACGGCCCCTATGCGCGCGCGATGATCCGCGTCTGCAAGGAGGAATCCTTCCATCAGCGCCAGGGTTTCGAGATCATGCTGACGCTGTCGCGCGGCAGCGAAGAACAGAAGGCGATGGCGCAGAGCGCGCTGGATCGCTGGTGGTGGCCGGTGCTGATGATGTTCGGTCCGCCCGACAGAGCGAGCCAGCACAGCGACACCTCGACCCGATGGAAGATCAAGCGCTTCTCCAATGACGAGTTGCGGCAGAAATTCGTCGGCGCGACGGTGCCGCAGGCGCAGTTTCTCGGCCTTGCGATTCCCGATCCCGGCATGAAGCAGAATGCGGCGGGAAACTGGCAATACAGCGCGATCGACTGGAACGAATTCAATCAGGTGCTGGCCGGCAATGGGCCGTGCAATCGCGACCGGCTGGCGGCGCGGCGCAAGGCCCATGACGAGGGTGCCTGGGTGCGCGAGGCAGCCTCCGCCCATGCCGAAAAGCGCAGGCAGCGCCAGGCGGCCTAGTCGCAATTCTCTAAGGGAGGCCGCAATGGCCACGCCGAACGTTCCGCTCTGGGAAGTTTTCATCCGTAGCCGCAACGGGCTCGCCCACAAGCATGTCGGCTCGCTGCATGCGACCGACGCCACGCTGGCGCTGCAGGCCGCGCGCGACATCTACACCCGCCGCGGCGAGGGGTTGTCGATCTGGGTGGTGCCATCGCATGCGATCACCGCCTCCGACCCCTCGGAAAAAGGCATGATGTTCGAGCCGGCGGAATCCAAGATCTATCGCCATCCGACCTTCTACGACGTTCCCGACGAAGTCGGACATATGTGATCGACCCTCATGGTGAGGAGGCGCGCAAGCGCCGTCTCGAACCATGAGGCCCGTGGCCCATCCTTCGAGACGCGGCCAAGTGGCCGCTCCTCAGGATGAGGTGGCGACCCTCGTGGTGAGGAGGCGCGCAAGCGCCGTCTCGAACCACGAGGCCCGTGGCCCATCCTTCGAGACGCGCCTCGCGCTCCTCAGAGGATGAGGTGAGCAAGTGGATCAAGCTATGGCCATTGCCTCTATCTCCGACTCCGAAACGCCGCTGGTGCTGTACGCGCTGCGCCGGGCCGACGACGCGCTCGTCCTGGGGCATCGGCTTTCGGAGTGGTGCGGCCATGCACCAATGCTGGAAGAGGACATGGCGCTCGCCAATATGGGCCTCGATTTGCTTGGCCAGGCCCGCGAGCTGTATGGCTACGCCGCGAAGATCGAGGGCAGCGGCAACGACGAGGACAAGTTCGCCTATCTGCGCGACGTCAGGCAATATCGCAATTTGCTGCTGCTGGAGCAGCCCAATGGCGACTTCGCGCGCACCATGGTGCGGCAATTTTTCTACGCGGCGTTTGCCGATCTCGATTGGCGGGCGATGATGCAATCGGGCGACGCCACGCTGGCGGCGATTGCCGCCAAGTCCGAAAAGGAAAGCGCCTATCATCTGCGGCATTCGTCGGAATGGCTGGTCCGGCTCGGCGACGGCACCGAGGAAAGCCATCGCCGAGCGCAGACGGCGATCGACGATCTCTGGGCCTATACCGGCGAGATGTTCGAGGTCGACGACAGCGAGCGCAGCCTGATCGCCAACGGTATTGCGATCGATCCGGCGACACTGCGGCCGCGATGGCTCAAGACGGTTTCCGATGTGGTGAGCGAGGCAACGCTGACGTTGCCCAAAAGCAACTGGATGCAGCAGGGCGGCCGCAGCGGCCGGCACAGCGAGCATCTCGGGCATCTGCTCAGCGAGTTGCAATCGATGCAACGGACGTTTCCGGGTGCCACATGGTGATGGCCCTGCACAATGATGCCGAACTGCGGCAGCGCGCGTGGGATGTTGCCTCCGGCGTGGTCGATCCGGAGATTCCGGTTCTCACCATCGCCGATCTCGGTGTGCTGCGCGACGTCGCGGTAACCGACGGCCATGTCGAGGTGGCGATCACGCCGACCTATTCCGGCTGCCCGGCGATGAACATGATCGCGCTCGAGATCGAGCTGGCGCTGGAGCGGGCGGGGTTCGCCGATCCGGAAGTCCGCACCGTGCTGTCGCCGGCCTGGACCACCGACTGGATGAGCGACGACGGTCGTCGCAAGCTCAGGGAATACGGCGTCGCACCGCCGCAGCCGGCCGGCTCGCGCCGCGCGCTGTTCGGCGTGCAGCAGGTCGAATGCCCGCAATGCGGCTCGGCGGATACCGAGCTGCTTTCCGAGTTCGGTTCGACCTCCTGCAAGGCGTTGTGGCGTTGCCGGAGCTGCCGCGAACCGTTCGACTATTTCAAGTGTCACTGAGCATGTCGTCCTTGACCCCTCGCTTTCATCGTCTGGCGGTCAGCGACCTGCGCCGCGAGTCGTCCGATGCGGTGTCGCTGACCTTTGCGATTCCGGACGAGCTCGCGGGCGATTACGGCTTCGCGCCGGGCCAGTATCTGACCCTGCGCACCATCATGGACGGCGAGGAAGTGCGCCGCTCCTATTCGATCTGCTCCGGCCCCGACGACGGCGAATTGCGCATCGCGGTGAAGAAGGTCGATGGCGGCGCGTTCTCGAGCTGGGCCGCCGACGAACTGAAACCCGGCGACCAGCTCGATGTCATGACTCCGACCGGCCGCTTCGGTGTCGCCCATGCACCGGATCAGGCGCGGACCCATGTCGGCTTCGCCGCGGGCTCCGGCATCACGCCGATCCTCTCGATCGTCAAGGGCGTGCTGGCGCGCGAGCCGCACAGCCGGTTTTTCCTGTTCTACGGCAATCGCTCCACCGCCGGCATGCTGTTTCGCGAGGCGCTGCAAGAGCTGAAGGACCGCTTCATGCAGCGGCTCTCGATTTTCCATGTGATCTCGGGCGAAGAGCAGGACATTCCGATCCTGCACGGCCGGCTCGATGGCGAGAAGGTGAGGGTGCTGCTGCGCTCGCTGGTCCCGGCGGGCAGTGTCGACCACGTCTTCATCTGCGGCCCGACCGGCATGAGCGAGGATATCGAGGCGACCTGCCGCGATATCGGCA
>JBDTKD010000465.1:0-9335 GCA_039935515.1 Bradyrhizobium sp. | reverse complement strand
CCCGTCACCGTCGGCAGCAGCGGCGCTCCCGACCCCCCGACCTGCGCATCGGCCTGGACGATCTGGGCAACGGCGACCGCGATGTCGAGATTGAAAATCTGCGCCTGCTCCATCAGCGAGGTCAGTTCCGGCGACCGGAAGCCGCGCCACCAATCCAGCGCCGGCACGGCCGCATCGGGTGAGCGCCGCGTCGCCTCGCGATAGCTCGCGGGAACCTCAAGGTTGAGCTCGGGCCGTTCGCTGCCAAGGATGCAGCCGGACAGGGCCGGGCTGAGCAGGAGCGCGGCCAACGCGGAGGCGGCGCGGTTGTTGCCGCCGAACCTTGCGGTCAGGGAATTTGACTTCCGCGCAAGCCTACTCATCGGGCACCGGTTCGAGCTGCGACCCTGATCGAGTCCGGTCTCCGTGCGTCCGCGACCCGGAAAACGCCTCGATCTCGACATCGCACGGGGCTCGTTGCGGCGCTAGGCCTGTCATCGATGCAGCTGTTGACATCTATTCGCCCGGCTGCAGGGCGGCATCGGTCGCGCGCGGGCCGGCGCCACCGCCCCTGAGACGCTGGCTCCAGGAACGGAACCGGTCCATGTACAGGTAGATCACCGGCGTCGAATAAAGCGTCAGCGCCTGGCTGAGGATCAGCCCTCCGACGATCGCGATGCCGAGCGGCTGGCGAAGTTCGCCGCCTTCGCCCAGGCCGATCGCCAGCGGCAGCGCGCCAAGCATCGCCGCCATGGTCGTCATCATGATCGGCCTGAAGCGGAGCAGGCAAGCCTCGTAGATCGCGTCGAACGGGCTCAGCCCGCGCCGTCGCTCGGCGTCGAGCGCAAAATCGATCATCATGATGGCGTTTTTTTTCACGATGCCGATCAAGAGGATGACGCCGATCAGCGCCATGATGCTGAATTCGGTGTGAAACGCCATCAAGGCCAGCAGCGCGCCGACGCCGGCTGACGGCAGCGTGGACAGGATCGTCAGCGGGTGCACATAGCTCTCGTAGAGCACCCCGAGCACGATATAGATCGTGACCAGCGCCGCCAGAATGAGGAACGGCTGGTTGTTGAGCGAATCCTGAAAGGCCTTCGCCGTGCCCTGGAAGGTGCCGCGGATGGTCGCGGGCACGCCGATCCGGTCCATGGTGGCTTCGATGGTGGCAACGGCGGTGCTGAGCGACACATTGGGCGGCAGGTTGAACGATATCGTGTTGGCGACCAGCAGCCCCTGATGATTGACCGCAAGCGGGGTCGCGCCCTGGGTAAAATGGGCGACCGCCGACAGCGGAATCATGATTTCCTGTTTGGTGGAGACCGCCGAGCCGGTCGAGGCTACGCCCTTGCCGGTGGCGCCGATCGAGTTGGTCGCGAGATTCCGGGCGGCTTGAAGATTGGCCGAGGCCGAGTTGGTCGCGGCCGATTGTCCGGTCGCGACGACGGTTCCCGCGACCGCATTGGTCGCCTGCGAGCCGCCGACCGAACCGCCGGAGGTGCTGACATAGACGTCCTTCAGCGTTTCCGGGCTTTGCCAGAACCGTGGCGCCACTTCCATGATCACGTGATACTGGTTGCGGGCGACGTAGATCGTCGAAACCTGGCGCTGGCCAAACGCGTCGTAAAGCGTGTTGTCGATCTGGCTGACGGTAATTCCCAGCCGGGCGGCGGCGTCGCGATCGATCACCAGATCGGCTTCGAGCCCTTTGTTCTGCTGGTCGCTATTGACGTCCGCGAGCGTGTGCTCGCCCTGCAGCGCCGCCGCGATCTTCGGCGACCATTCGTTGAGCTCCTCCAGGGTGGGAGCCTGCAGGGTGTATTGGTATTGCGCGTTGCTCGCCCGGCCGCCAGCGCGGATGTCCTGCACGGCCTGCAGGAACAGCGTGGCGCCGGGGACCACCGCCATCTCCCGCCGCAGCCGCGCGATGACGCCATCGGCGGAGATGTGGCGCTGGCTTAGCGGATGCAGCGAAACGAACATGAAGCCGGAATTGGTCTGGCCTCCGCCGGTAAACCCGACGGCGGTTTCAACCGCGGGATCCTTCTTGAGAATGCCGACGAACTGCGTCAGCTTTTGCTGCATCAGCTGAAATGAAATGCTCTGATCGGCCTGGATGATGCCGATGATCCGCCCGGTATCCTGCTGCGGGAAGAAGCCCTTCGGAATGACGTCGTACAAATAGAAATTGAGACCCAGCACGGTCGCGAGGATCAGCATCACCGCTCCGGGATGCCGGAGCGCCGACGTCAGCGTCCGCCTGTAGAAGGTCAGCATCCGATCGAAAAAGCGCTCGCTGATCCGATAGAGCCGGCCATGGCTTCGACCGGACTCGCTGCGCAGCAAAAACGCGCACATCATCGGCGTGGTCGCGAGCGAAACCGCCAGTGAAATCATGATCGCGATCGAGATCGTCATCGCGAATTCGCGGAACAGCCGGCCGACTATGCCGCCCATCAGCAGGATCGGAATGAACACCGCGATCAGCGAGACGCTCATCGAAAGCACGGTGAAGCCGACCTCGTTGGCGCCCTTGAGCGAGGCTTCGAGCGGCGACATCCCCTCTTCGATGTATCGGGTGATGTTCTCCAGCACCACGATGGCATCGTCGACCACGAAGCCGGTGGCCACCGTCAGCGCCATCAGCGAAAGATTGTCGAGGCTGTAGCCAATCAGGTACATCACCGCGAAGGTGGCGACCAGCGACACCGATACCGCAACGACCGGCACCAGCGTGGCGCGGAAGTTTCGCAGGAAAGCGAATACCACGAGGATCACCAGCATCACCGCGAGGATCAGGGTTGTTTCGACGTCATGCAACGAGGTGCGAATGGTGGTCGAGCGGTCGACGGCCAATGTGACGTCGATCGCGGGCGAAATTGAAGCTCGCAATTGCGGCAACACCGCTTTCACCGCGTCCACGGTGCTGATGATGTTGGCGCCCGGCTGCCGGTAGAGGATGATCAGCACCGCCGGCTTGCCATTGGCGAGGCCGGCGTTACGCAGGTTTTCCACCCCGTCGGTGACCTCGCCGACGTCGGAAAGATGCACCGCGGCGCCGTTGCGGTAAGCGACGATCAGGGATTGGTAGTCGACAGCCTTGTTGGCCTGGTCGTTGGCATAAATCTGGTAGCGCTGGTCGCCGACGTCGATGCCGCCTTTCGGGCTGTGCGCATTGGCGCTGGCCAGCGCCGCCCGCACGTCCTCGAGGCCGATGCCGTATTTGTAGATCGCCTGCGGAATGAGATCGACCCGTACCGCCGGCAGCGAACTGCCGCCGACGACGACTTCGCCGATGCCCTCGACCTGCGATAATTTCTGCGCCAGCACGGTCGATGCCGCGTCATACAGATCGCCGCGGGTCATCGTATCCGAAGTCAGCGTCAGGATGATGATCGGCGCATCGGCGGGATTGACCTTGCGGTAGGTCGGATTGGTCCTCAGGCTGGTCGGCAGGTCGGCACGGGCCGCATTAATCGCCGCCTGAACGTCGCGCGCCGCGCCGTTGATGTCGCGGTTCAACCCGAATTGCAGGGTAATCCGCGTCCCGCCTACGGTGCTTGATGAGGTCATCTCGGTCACGTCGGCAATTTGCCCGAGATGGCGCTCGAGCGGACTCGCGACGGTGGTGGCAACATCCTCCGGGCTGGCGCCAGGCAGGGTAGCGCGCACCGAAATGGTTGGAAAATCCACCTGCGGCAGCGGCGACACCGGCAGCTTGAAAAACGCCACGGCGCCTGCGGCGGCAAGCCCGAACGTCAGCAACGTCGTTGCCACCGGTCGGCGAATGAAGGGAGTTGACGGGCCCATGTCTCGGCTCACCGCTCAGTTCAATTCGTTGTCGGGGCGACATTGCCGGAACGTCCGGCGAACCTGATCGCCAGGCGGTCGAACCAGAGGTAGATCACCGGCGTCGTGAACAGGGTCAGCAACTGGCTGACCAGCAGGCCACCGACGATGGAAATGCCGAGCGGATGCCGCAACTCGGAGCCCGCACCGGTTCCGAGCATCAGCGGCAGGGCGCCAAGAACCGCGGCCATGGTCGTCATCAGAATAGGCCTGAACCGCAGCAGGCAGGCCTGATAGATCGCCTCGCGCGGAGGCTTGCCCTCGTTGCGCTCGGCATCGAGCGCGAAATCGATCATCATGATCGCGTTTTTCTTCACGATGCCGATCAGGAGGATGATGCCGATGATCGCGACGATCGTCAGGTCATCGCCGGCGGCCATCAGCGCCAGCAGCGCGCCGATGCCGGCGGACGGCAGCGTGGAGAGGATCGTGATCGGATGGATAAAGCTCTCGTAGAGCACGCCCAGCACGATATAGACGGTGACGATCGCCGCCAGGATCAGGAACAACTGGTTCGAGAGCGACGACTGAAACGCCAGCGCCGCGCCCTGAAAGCTGCTGATCACGCCGAGCGGCAGGCCGATGTCGGCCTGCGCCTGTTTGATCGCGGTCACCGCGCCGCCGAGCGAGGCGCCGGGGGCAAGGTTGAAGGAAATCGTCGAGGAAGGAAACTGGCCGAGATGCGAGACCAGAAGCGGCGCGGTTTGCTGTTTCATCTTGGCCATCACGGCGAGCGGAACCGGCGTGCTGCCCACCGATGAAGGCAGATAGATGTCGGACAGCGACTGCAGCGACGTCTGCAAGCTCGGATCGGCTTCGAGAATGACGCGATATTGGTTCGAGTTGGTGAAGATGGTGGAGACGATGCGCTGGCCGTATGAATCATAGAGCGCATTGTCGATCGTTGCGGGCGTAATGCCGAAACGGGCGGCCTGGTTGCGGTCGATATCGACATACACCGACAGGCCCTGCGCCGAAAGGTCGCTGGTCACATCGGCAAGCTCCGGCAACGTGTTCAGCTTGTCGACGAGTTTGGGCGTCCATTCCGTCAATTGCGCCGGATCGGCATCCTGAAGGATGAACTGGTATTGCGTCCGGCTGACCGTGCCCTCGATGGTCAGGTCCTGAACCGGCTGCATGTAAAGCGTGATGCCGGTCAGCGGCGCGGTGCGGTCCTTGATGCGCTGCATGACCGTCGCAATGCCGGATTTGCGCTGATCATAGGGCTTGAGATTGATCAGGATGCGGCCGCTGTTGAGCGTGGTGTTGGTCCCGTCGACACCGATGAAGGAAGACAGGCTTTCGACGTCCGGATCCTTCAGGATGACGCTGGCGAGTTGTTGCTGCCGCTCCGCCATCGCGGCGTAAGACACCGACTGCGGCGCCTCCGAAATCGCTTGGATGACGCCGGTATCCTGCAACGGAAAGAACCCTTTCGGAATGACAACGTAGAGCACGGCGGTCAGGGCGAAGGTGCCGAGCGCGATCAGCAGCACGAAGGTCTGGCGGTCGAGCACCCAGTTGAGCGCATGCCCATATGCCTCGATGATGCGGTCGAAGCCTTCGCGGCTGTATCGCTGAAACGCGTTTTCCCGGGTTTCCGCCCTGGGCTTGAGCAGCTTGGCGCAGGCCATCGGCACCAATGTCAGCGACACCACGGCCGAGATCAGGATCGTGACCGACAGCGTGATGGCGAATTCGCGAAACAGCCGGCCGACCACATCGCCCATGAACAGCAGCGGAATCAGCACCGCGATCAGCGATACCGTGAGCGAGATGATGGTGAAGCCGATCTGCTCGGAGCCACGGAGGGCGGCCTGTAGTGGCGGCTCGCCCTCCTCGATGTAGCGGGAGATGTTTTCGATCACGACGATCGCGTCGTCGACGACAAATCCGGTGGCGATGGTCAGCGCCATCAAGGAGAGGTTGTTGAGGCTGAAGCCGAACAGATACATCGCGCCCAGCGTGCCGACCAGCGACAGCGGAACCGAGAGGCTCGGGATCAGGGTCGCCCGCGCACTGCGCAGGAACACGAAAATCACCAGCACCACCAGCAGAACGGCGAGCGACAGCTCGTATTCCACGTCCCGAACCGAGGCGCGAATGGTCACGGTCCGGTCGGTCAGGATGTTGAGGTCGATAGCGGCCGGCAACGAGGCCTGCAGTTGCGGCAACAGCGACTTGATGCCCGCGACCACCGAGATCACGTTGGCGCCCGGCTGCCGCTGAACATTGAGAATGATCGCCGGGGTCTCGTTCATCCAGGCGCCGAGCTTGTCGTTCTGGGCGCCGTCGACCACATCGCCGACATCGCTGAGCCGGACCGGCGAACCGTTCTTGTAGGCGACGATCAGCGATCTGTAATCGCTCGCATTCCTGATCTGGTCGTTGGCGTTAATGGTGTAGGCGCGCATCGCGCCGTCGAAATTGCCCTTGGGTGTGTTGATGTTGGCATTGCCGAGCGTGGTGCGCAGGTCGTCGATATTGAGCCCATACGCCGCGAGCTTGCGGATATCGGCGCGGATCCGCACCGCCGGCCTTTGGCCGCCGCTGATGCTGACAAGCCCGACTCCGGGAAGCTGGGAGATCTTCTGCGCCAGGCGCGTGTCGACGAAATCCTCCACTTGCGTCAGCGGCATCGTCTTCGACGTCAACCCCAGGGTCAGGATCGGTGCGTCGGCCGGGTTCACCTTGGCGTAGATCGGCGGCGCCGGCAGGTCGGCGGGCAACAAATTGCCCGCGGCATTGATCGCGGCCTGCACCTCCTGTTCGGCGATATCGAGCGAAATGGCGAGACCGAACTGCAGCGTGATCACCGACGCGCCGGCAGAACTCACCGAACTCATCTGGTTGAGGTTCGGCATCTGGCCGAACTGCACTTCCAGCGGTGCGGTGACGGACGAGGTCATCACGTCCGGACTGGCGCCGGGATAGAAGGTCTGCACCTGGATGGTCGGATAATCCACTTCGGGCAAGGCGGCGACCGGAAGGAATTTGAATGCGAGCATGCCGGACAGCATGATCGCTATCATCAGCAGGGTGGTCGCCACAGGCCGCAGAATGAACGGCTGTGAGGGGTTCATTGTTTCTGTCCGGTGTCCGAACGCTGCTTCCTGCTGCCCGCCTTATCCGGGCTGGTGGCAGGGGTCGCCGGCGGCTTGCCGGTATCGGCCTCCGCGCGCACGTTGATCTTGGCGCCGTCGCGCAGCTTGTCGGCGCCATCGATCACGATGCGATCACCGGGCACGAGCCCGGAGCGGACTTCGACGCGGTCGCCATCCGTCACGCCGAGTTCGATCTTGCGGACCGAGACAGTGTTGTCGGCGTTGACAAGATAGACGAACGTGCCGGGTACGCCGCGCTGGACGCCCGCCGTCGGCATTGTGGTGACATCCTTGTGGGTATCGAGCAGCAGGCGGATGTTGACGAACTGATTCGGATAAAGCGCCTCGGTGTCGTTGGGAAATTGCGCGCGCAGCTTGATCGTCCCGGTGGTGGGATCGATCTGGCTGGCGAAAGTCTGCAAGGTGCCATCGGCGATCTTGTTGGTGCCGCTGCGATCGAGCGCGGTTACCGGCAGGACGGCTCCGTCCTGCAGACGTTTCGAAATCGCCTGCAGATTGTCTTCCGGCACCGTGAACAGGACGCTGATCGGCTTCAACTGCGTGATCACGACGAGGCCGTTGGCGTCGCCGGCCGTGACGTAGTTGCCCTGGTCGACCAGACGCAGTCCGACGCGGCCATCCAGCGGTGACACGATGCGGCAATAGTTCAGGTTCACCTCGGCGGATTTGACTGCGGCGCGGTCGGCTTCGACTGTGCCCTGGACCTGTGCGACCAGCGCTATCTGGGTGTCCAGCGTCTGGCGCGGCACCGCATTCTGCGCCGCCAGACCCTGATAGCGCGTCAGATCGACTTGCGCGCCTTTCAGCAGTGCTTCGTCGCGCGCCAGCGCTCCTTTCGCCTGATTTAGCGTGGCTTCATAGGGCCGAGAGTCGATTTCCGCGAGCAGGTCGCCTTTCTTGACCTCATCGCCCTCCTTGAAATCGATCTTCAACAGGTAGCCGCTGATCTGACTTCTGATCGTCACGGTAGCCAGCGATGTGACGGTACCGAGCGCGTTGAGGTTGATTCCGACATCGCCCTTGGCGACGATTTCGGGCACGATCGACATCGGCGCGGCATTTCGTCCGGCGCGGCCCTGCTCCGGCGCGCTCTGGTGCCGGCTCCACCAGACGACCCCGGCAACGATCAGCAACAGCAGCAGGCAGGTTGCGACGAATCGCCGGCCCGACCGGGGCTTGGTGACGGGCGGAGCGCGAGCCGGACGAGCTTCCTGCTGGGGCGAAGCTTCCTGAGGAGGCTTCATGGGTTGGTTCATGAACGTTCCATCATCGAAGTGTCGCTCATTTTCAGGCCCCTGGCCGCGGGACGTGTCGAGGGTACATCGTCGTTCAAACAAACCGCGACGGGTCGATCATTGTAGGCGTTTTGAACGGAATTTCGCAATCGCCCGACGGCAAACAACTACACGTCCAACACCGGCTGATCGCATTAATATTCGGAAAGAATTGTATCCCGATCCGACACGCCCGGCCAGCGAATCAGCCGGTTTTTAGCAGAGATTGGCGGATCGACGGCACCCAAAAGGGCACAATTTTGGCCGCCGGTTTGTCAAAGCTGCCGATCCACCCATGCGCGCAGGCTCGATCGAGACCGCTGGCCGTCTCGGTGCAGTTGTGCTGCAGTGGGATGGCTAGAGTGTCGACACCTTCCTCATGCGCGGGACCAGCAGCGTGACCACCATTCGCCTCGCCATTGTCGGCCTCGGCAAGATCGCCCGCGATCAGCATGTCCCTGCAATCGCCGGCACCGAAGGGATCGAACTCGCCGCCGTCGCCAGCCGCAATGGCTCGATCGCCGGCATCGCGCATTTCGCGACGCTCGACGAGTTGCTGGCGGCGGCGCCAGAGATCGATGCCGTGGCGCTGTGTACGCCGCCGCAAGGGCGTCATCTCCAGGCGGAAGCGGCGTTGAGGGCCGGCAAGCATGTACTGCTCGAAAAGCCTCCGGGAGCCACGGTCAGCGAACTCAATCCCCTGATCGACGCGGCGCAGCAAGCCGGGCCGACGTTGTTTGCGAGCTGGCATTCCCGGTTCGCACCCACCGTCGAACCGGCGCGACGTTTTCTCGCCAGCCGCAACATCAAATCGGTCGTCGTCGAATGGAAGGAAAACGTGAAGATCTGGCATCCGGGCATGCTCGGCCGTCGCCGCGACGTCGAACCGTTCATCGAGAATTGAACGTGGTGCAGCCGGGCAATTCCCGAGGCTGATCTTCTACAGCGTTTTTCGGTTCATTCGAATCATCGTTGCTGCTCCCGAGGCCTCGTGGTTCGAGACGGTGCGCCGGGAGACCGGCAAGGAGTAGGTGGTGCAAGTCCACTGCGATGAAGGAGTAGCGATCCACATCGGCCCCAAGCCGTGCGTGGTCGTCCGCGAGGG
>JBDTKD010000464.1:0-14263 GCA_039935515.1 Bradyrhizobium sp. | reverse complement strand
CGAAAGGGATAACCAGCCGTTCAAGCTTCGTCCACCTCCTGCTTGACCTCCAAAGGACAGATTCCCCATGGCGCGCGACAAGATTGCTCTGATTGGCTCCGGCCAGATCGGCGGAACGCTGGCTCATCTCATTGGCCTCAAGGAGCTCGGCGACGTCGTCATGTTCGACATTGCCGAAGGCGTGCCGCAGGGCAAATCGCTCGATATCGCGCAGTCTTCGCCGGTCGACGGGTTCGATGCGAATTTCACCGGCACCAATTCCTATGAGGCGCTGGACAACGCCAAGGTCTGTATCGTCACCGCCGGCGTGCCGCGCAAGCCGGGCATGAGCCGTGACGATCTGCTCGGCATCAATCTGAAGGTGATGGAACAGGTCGGCGCCGGCATCAAGAAATACGCGCCCGACGCCTTCGTCGTCTGCATCACCAACCCGCTCGACGCCATGGTGTGGGCGCTGCAGAAGGCCTCCGGCATGCCGCACAAGAAGGTGGTGGGCATGGCGGGCGTGCTGGACTCCTCGCGCTTCCGCTATTTCCTCGCCGACGAATTCAACGTCTCGGTCGAAGACGTCACCGCCTTCGTGCTCGGCGGCCATGGCGACACCATGGTGCCGCTGGTGCGCTATTCGACGGTGGCCGGCATTCCGCTGCCGGATCTGGTCAAGATGGGCTGGACCTCGCAGGCGCGGATCGACGAGATCGTCGACCGCACCCGCAACGGCGGCGCCGAGATCGTCAACCTGCTGAAGACCGGATCGGCGTTCTACGCGCCGGCGGCTTCCGCCATCGCGATGGCCGAGAGCTATCTGCGCGACAAGAAGCGCGTGATGCCCTGCGCCGCCTATCTGAACGGCGAATACGGCGTCAAGGACATGTATGTCGGCGTGCCCGTCGTGATCGGATCGAAGGGCGTCGAGCGCATTGTCGAGATCGAACTGGCCGGCAAGGACCGCGAAGCCTTCGACAAATCGGTCGGAGCGGTGCAGGGTCTGGTCGATGCCTGCAAGAAGATCGCGCCGGACCTGCTCGGCCGCTGATCGCATTCCAGTGTAATTACCCCGATTGTTCGGGGCCCGGGAGCCGTTACATGAATATTCACGAGTATCAGGCCAAGGCGCTGCTGCATGAGTTCGGGGTGCCGATCTCGCGCGGTGTGCCGGTGCTGCGGGCCTCCGATTCCGACGTCGCCGCGAAGACGCTTCCCGGTCCGGTCTGGGTGGTGAAGAGCCAGATCCACGCCGGCGGCCGCGGCAAGGGAAAATTCAAGGAGGCCTCCGCGGGTGACAAGGGCGGCGTCCGCATCGCCAAATCGGTGGCCGAAGTCAACGAGTTTGCCCGGCAGATGCTCGGTGCGACGCTGGTGACGGTACAGACCGGGCCGCACGGCAAGCAGGTCAGCCGGCTCTACATCGAGGAAGGCTCCGACATCGACAAGGAGTTCTATCTGTCGATCCTGGTCAATCGCGAGACCGCCGAAGTGTCGTTCGTGGTCTCAACCGAAGGCGGCGTCAATATCGAGGACGTCGCGCATCGGACGCCGGAGAAGATCGTGACGTTCTCGGTCGATCCGGCCACCGGCATCATGCCACATCTCGGCCGCACGGTTGCCAAGGCGCTCAAGCTCACCGGCGATCTCGCCAGGCAGGCCGAGAAGCTGGTGGCGCAGCTCTATACCGCCTTCGTCGCCAAGGACATGGCGATGCTGGAGATCAATCCGCTGGTCGTCACCAAGCAGGGTGACCTGCGCGTGCTCGACGCCAAGGTGTCGTTCGACGGCAACGCGCTCTACCGCCATCCCGACGTGCTGGCGCTGCGCGACGAGACCGAGGAAGACGCCAAGGAAATCGAGGCCTCGAAATACGATCTCAACTACATCACCCTCGATGGCACCATTGGCTGCATGGTCAACGGCGCCGGCCTTGCCATGGCGACGATGGACATCATCAAGCTCTATGGCATGGCGCCGGCGAACTTTCTCGACGTCGGCGGCGGCGCCAGCAAGGAAAAGGTCGCGGCCGCGTTCAAGATCATCACCGCCGATCCCAATGTGAAGGGCATCCTGGTCAATATCTTCGGCGGCATCATGAAATGCGACATCATCGCCGAGGGCGTGGTTGCCGCGGTGAAGGAAGTCGGCCTGACGGTGCCGCTGGTGGTGCGGCTGGAGGGCACAAATGTCGATGCCGGCAAGAAGATCATCCGGGAATCCGGTCTCAACGTGGTGCCGGCGGACAATCTCGACGATGCCGCGCAGAAGATCGTCAAGGCCGTGAAAGGGGCTTGAGCCGATGACCCAGGACCATCTCGCCGCACCGGTCGCGCTCGAGGAGCACCGCAAGCTCGCCGTGTTTGCCGGCGAGTGGACCGGCGAGGAGACGGTTTTTCCGTCGCGCTGGACCGCCGGCGGGGCCGCCACCTCGAAGGTGTCGGCCCGCATCGACCTCAACGGCTTTTATCTCATTCAGGATACGCGCCAGACGCGCGACGGCAAGGAGAGCTTTGCCACCCACGGCGTGTTCACCTACGACCGCGACGACCGCCTCTACAAACTGTTCTGGCACGATTCGCTCGGCTATTATCCGCCATCGCCGGCTTCCGGCGGCTGGAGCGGCAAGTCGCTGATCCTCGTGCGCGGCTCGCTGCGCGGCAATGCGCGCCATGTCTATGAAGTGATCGACGACAACAGCTACAGCATGAAAATCCAGTTCTCGCCCGATGCCGAAGGGTGGGCCGATGTGCTCACCGGCGTCTATCGGCGCGTCCGCTAGCTCCATCACCGCCACTTTCGCGAAAGCAATCCCGGCCATGTCCGTCTTGATCGACAAGAATACGAAAGTCATTTGCCAGGGCTTTACCGGCAAGAACGGCACGTTTCATTCCGAAGCGGCGATCGCCTACGGCACCCGGATGGTCGGTGGCACCTCGCCGGGCAAAGGGGGGGCGAAACATCTGGGTCTGCCGGTGTTCGATACCGTGGCCGAGGCGCGCGACAAGACCGGCGCCGATGCGAGCGTGATCTACGTGCCGCCGCCGGGAGCCGCGGACGCGATCTGCGAAGCCATCGACGCCGAAATCCCGTTGATCGTCTGCATCACCGAGGGCATTCCGGTGCTCGACATGGTGCGGGTGAAACGTTCGCTTTCGGGGTCGAAATCGCGGCTGATCGGGCCGAATTGTCCGGGCGTGATGACGGCGGGCGAGTGCAAGATCGGCATCATGCCGGCGAGCATCTTCAAGCCTGGCAATGTCGGCATCGTGTCGCGTTCGGGCACGCTGACCTATGAAGCGGTGTTCCAGACCACCCAGGAAGGCCTCGGCCAGACCACCGCGGTCGGGATCGGCGGCGATCCGGTCAAGGGCACCGAATTCATTGACGTGCTGGAGATGTTTCTGGCCGACCCCAAGACCACCTCGATTGTCATGATCGGCGAGATCGGCGGCTCGGCCGAGGAAGACGCCGCCGAGTTCCTGAAGGACGAGGCCAAGCGGGGCCGCAAGAAGCCGATGGTCGGCTTTATCGCCGGCGTCACGGCGCCTCCCGGCCGCCGCATGGGCCACGCCGGGGCCATCATTTCGGGCGGCAAGGGCGACGCCGGTTCCAAGACTGCGGCCATGGAAGCGGCCGGAATTACGGTGTCGCCGTCGCCTGCGCGGCTCGGAAAGACCCTTGTCGAAAAATTGAAATCTTAATTCATTTTTTTGTTCTTTTCGGCGCGAAGATTCGTGCCACATGAGGTAAAGATCCCCTATCGCGCTGATCCGGTGCCGGGATCGGCGATTGCGCCGTATTTCATGCGCCAACTAAAAATCACCAGGACGCCACTCATGTCTCGCCAGGACGCAAACGCCGCCTTTGCCCTCTCCTCATTTTTGCAGGGCGCCAATGCGGCCTATATCGACGATCTTTATGCCCAATATGAGCAGAACCCCGGCTCGGTCGACAGCGAATGGCAGGAATTCTTCAAAAGCCTGAAGGACACCCCGGCCGACGTCCGCAAGAACGCCGAGGGCGCCTCCTGGGGCCGGGACAACTGGCCGCTGGCACCGCAGGACGACCTTACTTCCGCACTCGATGGCAACTGGGCGCAGCTCGAAAAGGCGGTTGGCGCCAAGCTTGCCGCCAAGACGCAGGCCAAGGGCGGCGAGATATCGGCGGCCGAGGCCCACCAGGCGACGCGCGATTCGGTGCGCGCCCTGATGCTGATCCGGGCCTACCGCATGCGCGGCCATTTCCACGCCAAGCTCGATCCGCTCGGGATCGAGCCGCCGCGCAATCGCGAGGAACTCGATCCGCGCACCTACGGCTTCGCCGAGGGCGATTTCGATCGCAAGATCTTCCTCGATCACGTGCTCGGCCTGGAATACGGAACGCTGCGCGAGATCGTCGCGATCTGCGAACGCACCTACTGCCAGACCCTCGGCGTCGAGTTCATGCACATAACCAACGGGGCGCAGAAGGGCTGGATTCAGGAGCGCATCGAGGGGCCGGACAAGGAAATCAGCTTCACCCGCGAAGGCCGCCGCGCGATCCTGACGAAGCTGATCGAGGCCGAAGGCTTCGAGAAGTTCTGCGACCTCAAATTCACCGGCACCAAGCGCTTCGGCCTCGATGGCGCCGAATCGCTGATACCCGCGCTGGAACAAATCATCAAGCGCGGCGGCAATCTCGGCGTCCGGGAAATCGTGGTCGGCATGCCGCATCGCGGCCGCCTCAATGTGCTGACGCAGGTGATGGGCAAGCCGCATCGCGCGCTGTTTCATGAATTCAAGGGGGGCTCGGTCAATCCCGACGCGGTCGAAGGCTCCGGCGACGTCAAATATCATCTCGGCGCGTCGTCGGACCGCGAGTTCGACAGCAACC
This sequence comes from Bradyrhizobium sp., assembly GCA_039935515.1. Classification (GTDB taxonomy): domain Bacteria; phylum Pseudomonadota; class Alphaproteobacteria; order Rhizobiales; family Xanthobacteraceae; genus Bradyrhizobium. The sequence continues at coordinate 9,403 of JBDTKD010000464.1, read as the reverse complement.
GGATCCATTTGTCGCTGACCGCCAATCCTTCGCACCTGGAAATCGTCGATCCGGTGGTGCTCGGCAAGGTCCGGGCCAAGCAGGACCAGCATGGCGATCCGCCGGATCAGCGCATCTCGGTGCTGCCGCTGCTGATGCATGGCGACGCCGCGTTCGCAGGGCAAGGCGTGGTCGCCGAGTGCTTCAGCCTGTCCGACCTGAAAGGCTACCGCACCGGCGGGTCGCTGCATTTTATCGTCAACAACCAGATCGGGTTCACCACCTATCCGCGCTATTCGCGTTCCTCGCCCTATCCGTCCGATGTGGCCAAGATGATCGATGCTCCGATCTTTCACGTCAACGGCGACGATCCGGAGGCTGTGGTGTTCGCCGCCAAGGTCGCGATCGAGTTCCGGCAGAAATTCCACAAGCCGGTCGTGATCGACATGTTCTGCTATCGCAGGCACGGTCACAACGAGGGCGACGAGCCGGCGTTTACGCAGCCGGTGATGTACAAGAAGATCGCGGCGCACCCGACCACGCTCGAAATCTATTCCAGGCGGCTGATCGCCGAAGGCGTGATGACCGAAGGCGAGATCGAAAAGGCCAAGGCGGATTGGCGCACGCGGCTCGATGCCGAGCTCGAGGCCGGGTCCGGCTACAAGCCCAACAAGGCGGACTGGCTCGACGGCAAATGGGCCGGGTTCAAATCGGCGGATCAGGAAGAAGACCCGCGCCGCGGCGTCACCGGGGTCGATGTCGCGGTGCTGAAGGATATCGGCCGCAAGATCACCAGGGTGCCCGACGGCTTCAGGGTTCACCGCACCATCCAGCGATTTCTGGACAACCGCGCCAAGGCGATCGACGGCGGTGCCGGCATCGACTGGGCCACCGGCGAGGCGCTGGCGTTCTGCACACTGCTGGAGGAAGGCCATCACGTCCGCCTGTCGGGACAGGACAGCGAGCGCGGCACCTTCTCGCAACGGCACTCGGTGCTGATCGACCAGGAAGACGAAAGCCGCTACACCCCGTTCAATCATCTCGGCGGCGATCAGGGCCATTACGAAGTCATCAATTCGCTGCTGTCGGAAGAGGCGGTGCTCGGCTTCGAGTACGGCTATTCGCTGGCGGAGCCGAACGCGCTGACGATCTGGGAGGCGCAGTTCGGCGACTTCGCCAACGGCGCGCAGGTGCTGATCGACCAGTTCATCTCCTCGGGCGAACGCAAATGGCTGCGCATGTCCGGCCTCGTCTGCATGCTGCCGCACGGTTACGAGGGGCAGGGCCCGGAGCATTCCTCGGCGCGGCTCGAACGCTTTCTGCAGATGTGCGCCGAGGATAACATGCAGGTGGTATACGCTACCACGCCCGCGAATTTCTTCCATGTGTTGCGGCGGCAGTTGCATCGCGAGATCCGCAAGCCGCTGATCCTGATGACGCCGAAATCGCTGCTGCGGCACAAGCGCGCGGTATCGCGGCTCGATGAACTGGGCGCCGGCACCACATTCCACCGCATTCTCTACGATGATGCGGCGATGCTGCCGAACGAGAAGATCAAGCTGGTGCCGGACGACAAGATCCGCCGCGTGGTGCTGTGCTCGGGCAAGGTCTATTACGATATCTATGACGAGCGCGAGAAGCGCGACATCGACGATGTCTATATCATGCGGGTCGAGCAGCTCTATCCGGTGCCGCTGAAGGCGCTGGTGCAGGAACTCGGCCGCTTCAGGAATGCCGAACTGGTCTGGTGCCAGGAAGAGCCGCGCAACATGGGAGCGTGGCATTTCATCGAGCCGTATCTCGAATGGGTGCTGAACCAGATCAACGCGCCGAACAAGCGCCCGCGCTACGCCGGCCGCGCCGCCGCGGCGGCCACCGCCACCGGTTTGATGGTCAAGCATCTCGCCCAGCTCAAGGCCCTGCTGGATGAGGCGCTGAACTAGCGAAACCGCCATTTTGCCATGCCCCGCGAAAGCGGGGCATCCTGTCAGTCGCGCCGCCTGTTTTGATCACGACCGTCATTGCTGGATCGTCCACTGTCGTGGACGATGACCACAAGCTACCAGGGAAACGAGACCATGACTGAAATTCGCGTGCCCACGCTCGGCGAATCCGTGACCGAAGCCACCATTGGCCGCTGGTTCAAGAAGGCCGGCGACGCCGTCGCGGTGGACGAACCGCTGGTCGAACTCGAGACCGACAAGGTCACGATCGAAGTCCCGGCGCCATCCGCGGGCACGCTCGGCGAGATCACCGCCAAGGATGGCGAAACGGTCGCAGTCGGCGCCTTGCTCGGGCAGATCAATGATGGCGCCATCGCCAGGCCGGCTGCCGCAGCCGCCAAGCCTGCCGCCGCCGCGCCGCCGCCGCCGTCCGCGCCGGCTGTGGCCGCCGCTCCGAAGGCGCCGCCGTCCGACGCGCCGCTCGCGCCCTCGGTGCGCAGGATCTCCGCCGAAAGCGGTATCGACGCCACCAGCGTCGCCGGCTCCGGCAAGGAGGGCCGCGTCACCAAGGGCGACATGCTTGCTGCGATCGAGAAGGCTGCCTCAGCGCCGACCCCGGTCAATCAGCCCGCTGCCGCGGTGCACGTCCGCGCGCCTTCGCCGGCCGACGACGCCGCGCGCGAGGAGCGCGTGAAGATGACGCGGCTGCGTCAGACCATCGCACGACGCCTGAAGGACGTGCAGAACACCGCCGCGATGCTCACGACCTTCAACGAGGTCGACATGAGCCACATCATGGCGATGCGAGCCCAGTACAAGGACGTGTTCGAGAAGAAGCACGGCAGCAAACTCGGATTTATGGGCTTTTTCACCAAGGCCTGCGTGCAGGCGCTGAAGGACATTCCGACTGCCAATGCCGAGATCGACGGCAGCGATCTGATCTACAAGAATTACTATCACATCGGCGTCGCCGTCGGCACCGACAAGGGCCTGGTGGTGCCCGTGGTGCGCGACTGCGACCACAAGTCGATCGCCGAGATCGAGAAAAGCATTGCCGATTTCGGCCGGCGCGCGCGCGACGGCCAGCTCAAGATCGACGAGATGCAGGGCGGCACCTTCACCATCACCAATGGCGGCATCTATGGTTCGCTGATGTCGACGCCGATCCTGAACGCGCCGCAGTCCGGCATTCTCGGCATGCACAAGATTCAGGATCGCCCTGTCGCGATTGGCGGCAAGGTCGAGATACGCCCGATGATGTATCTGGCGCTGTCCTATGATCACCGTGTCATCGATGGCAAGGAAGCGGTGACGTTCCTGGTGCGGGTCAAGGAAAGCCTGGAAGATCCGGCGCGGCTGGTGCTCGATCTGTGACCGGGTGCGGCCTGGTGACGGGCGCTTGATCAGGGTGGGAGACGAATCTTGACGGACAGGGTTGTAGTCATCACCGGCGGCAGCCGCGGCATCGGCCGTGCCACCGCAATCGCCGCCGCGGCACGCGGCTTCCGGGTGTGCGTCGGCTATGCGAGCAATGAAGCCGCCGCGCGCGAGGTGGTCGCCGCCATCGAGGCGAGCAACGGCAAGGCCATCGCGGTGAAATGCGATGTCGGCAAAGAGAGCGATATCATGGCGCTGTTCAAGGCGGCCGACGGGTTCGGAACGCTCGGCGCGCTGGTCAACAATGCCGGCATCGTCGGACACACCTCGCGCGTGGACGAGATGTCGGCCGCGCGTATCGAGCGCATGATGGCGGTCAACGTCACCGGCAGCATTCTGTGTGCCCGCGAAGCCGTGAAGCGGATGTCGACGCGGCATGGCGGCAAGGGCGGCGTCATTGTCAACCTGTCGTCGGTTGCGGCGAGGCTCGGGTCGCCCAACACCTATGTCGATTACGCGGCTTCCAAGGGCGCGATCGATTCCTTCACGATCGGGCTCGGCCACGAGGTCGCCGGCGAAGGCATTCGCGTCGCCGCGATCCGGCCCGGCCTGATCGATACCGAAATTCATGCCAGCGGCGGCGAGCCGGATCGCGCGCACCGCCTCGCCGGCAACGTACCGATGAAGCGGGTCGGCACCGCCGCGGAAATCGCCAACGCCATCGTCTGGCTGATGTCGGACGAGGCCTCCTACGTCACCAGCGCGATTCTTGATGTGTCGGGCGGGCGGTAAAACCGGTCACACTGTTTCAGCTACAGGACTGCAATCATGGCCAGCTACGATCTCGTTGTTATCGGCACCGGTCCTGGCGGATATGTCTGCGCGATCCGCGCGGCGCAGCTCGGCATGAAGGTCGCCGTGGTCGAGAAGAACGCCACGCTCGGCGGTACCTGCCTTAACGTCGGATGCATGCCGTCGAAAGCGCTGCTCTATGCCTCCGAGATGTTCGAGGAGGCCGCGCACTCCTTTGCGAAAATGGGCGTCAGCGTCTCCGCACCGAAGCTCGACCTGCCCTCGATGATGAACTTCAAGCAGCAGGGCATCGACGGCAACGTCAAGGGCGTCGAGTTCCTGATGAAGAAGAACAAGATCGACGTGATCGGCGGCGCCGGCAGGATCCTCGGCACCGGCAAGGTCGAAGTGTCCGGCAGCGACGGCAAGACCCAGACGGTGGAGACGAGCAACATTGTCATCGCCACCGGCTCCGACATCGCGCGGCTGAAGGGCATCGAGATCGACGAGAAGCGCATCGTGTCCTCGACCGGCGCGCTGTCGCTCGACCGGGTGCCCGGGAAATTGCTGATCGTGGGGGCCGGCGTGATCGGGCTTGAACTCGGATCGGTGTGGCATCGGCTGGGGGCGCAGATCACCGTAGTGGAATTTCTCGACCGCATCCTGCCCGGCATGGACGGCGAGGTCGCCAAACAATTCCAGCGCATCCTTGAAAGGCAGGGCTTTGCCTTCCGGCTCGGCGCCAAGGTCACCGGCATTGACAGTTCGGGCAAGACGCTGGTTGTGCAGGTGGAGCCGGCCGCGGGCGGCGCGCCTGAGAAGCTGGAAGCCGATGTCGTGCTGGTCTGTATCGGCCGCGTGCCCTACACCGAAGGCCTTGGCCTGAAGCAAGCCGGCGTCGCGCTCGACGATCGCGGCCGGGTGCAGATCGACGCGCATTTCGCGACCAGCGTGAAAGGCGTCTATGCCATCGGCGACGTCGTGGCGGGGCCGATGCTCGCCCACAAGGCTGAAGACGAAGGCGTCGCCTGCGCGGAGATTCTTGCCGGGCAGGCCGGGCATGTGAACTACGATGTCATTCCAGGTGTTGTGTATACCACGCCTGAAGTGTCGGCGGTCGGCAAGACCGAGGAAGAGCTGAAGCAGGCCGGCGTCGCCTACACGGTCGGCCGCTTCCCGTTCACCGCCAATGGCCGCTCCAAGGTCAATCAGACCACCGAAGGCTTTGTGAAGGTTCTCGCAGATGCGAAGACCGATCGCGTGCTCGGCGTGCACATTGTAGGCCGCGAGGCCGGCGAAATGATCCACGAAGCGGCGGTATTGATGGAGTTCGGCGGTTCCGCCGAAGACCTCGCGCGGACCTGCCACGCCCATCCCACCCGTTCGGAGGCCATCAAGGAAGCCGCGCTTGCAGTCGGCAAGCGCGCCATCCATATGTGATCGACGTCCGGGAAAGCCTGGGCCGGGATACCATCGATGATGCGCCGCCTGCTTCAACCGGTCTGGATGCTGCTCGCGGTCATCTTCCTGATCGAAGCCTGGTTGTGGGATCACCTTGAGCCGATCGTGGCCTGGGTGGTGGCGAAGATTCCGCTGCGCGCCTTCAAGGCGTGGCTCGCCGATCGCGTCGATACGCTGTCGCCGGCGATGACGCTGACCGTCTTCATCGTGCCGGTGATCCCGTTGTTTCCGCTGAAGCTGGTCGGCTTCTGGCTGCTCACCCATGAATATTGGATGAGCGCCGTGCTCACCATCCTGTTCGCAAAGTTCCTGGGTGTCGGGGTTGCCGCCTTCGTGTTCGACGTCACGCGGCCGAAGCTGCTCGAAATGGCATGGTTCGAGAAACTCTACGAGTTCGTCCTGGCGTTGCGCGCCAAGGCGAACGAACTGGTCGACCCGGTCAAGCAGCGGATCAAGGAAGTGCTGGGCGGCGACGGGGGCGGCGGGTACTCGCGAATCCTGCGGCTGGTCCAGCGATTCCGCAAGAGCGTGCATGAAGCGCGGTAGCAAGAAGCTGCTAGGACAATTCCACCTCAATGGCTTCATCCATCGAGACGCATCGCTTCGCGATGCTCCTCAGGATGAGGTCTCAGACCCTCATGGTGAGGAGCGCGGCTTCGCACGTCTCGAACCATGAGGCCTTGGAAGAAGCAACAATGATTCGAGTGAACCGGAAAACGCCTTAAGGCAACTGCAGCAGATGCGGCACGAAGATGCCGAGCGCGGTGAATGCGATCCCGGCCAGCGTCAGCAGCCCCGATATCCAGGCCAGCGCGATGATGCCGGTGATGATGGTCGCCGAAGCCAGCACGATGCCGATCTGAAACGCCGCGGAGGCGAGCTCGAAATGATGATACTTCGCGGTCGCAAGATCGCGCTCCTCCTCCGCGTGCTTGGCGCGTTCGGACAATTGTTCGGTGCCTTCGCCGGTTTCCGGCTCGGAACGGTAGCGCGCCGCGGTCTTCTGCCAGTCGTCGATCTGTTTTTGCAGCGCCGCCTTGGCGGCCTCGTCGCCGGCGCTGCCGAGACCTAATTTGGACTGCTCGGCCGCGGTCTGCACCACGGTGCGGCGGACGCTCTTGGCCTGGAAGAACGCCCACAGATTGGAGGCCTCGACATTCTTGCTGATCGATTCGGTCTGGGCGCCCTTGCCGAGCGTCTCCGACAGCGCAAGACACAGCGCGATCACCGCGATCAGCAGCGCGATCTTGACGTTCTCGCCGGCGGCCTCCTTGGCGTGGTCCGCCTGCTCCATGCTCTCATGGGCGCTCATGATTCTCTCCCTGCCTGAGAAGCCCACGATTGCCGAACCGCACCGCCGGCGCAAGGGGCCAGCGGATCGGAAGGGGCTCTGCCAGGTTTGATAGGAGGGCGCTCGATCTCAGGCGCGCGGATGCGCAGTGCGGTAGACTTCCAGCAGCCGCTCGCTGTCGATGCCGGTGTAGATCTGCGTGGTTGAGAGCGAGGCGTGGCCGAGCAATTCCTGGATCGCGCGCAGGTCGCCGCCGCGCGACAGCAGATGGGTGGCGAAGGAATGCCGCAGCGCGTGCGGCGTTGCGCTGTCGGGCACGCCGAGCGCGCCGCGCAGCCGCTCCATGGTGAGCTGGATGATCCGGGCCTTGAGCGGACCGCCGCGGGCGCCGACAAAGATCGGTCCTTCCGATGGCAGCGGATGCGGGCACATCGCCACATAATCCTGGATCAGCCCCAGCACGTTCTGCAGCACCGGCACCATCCGGGTCTTGTTGCCCTTGCCAGTCACGACCAGCACGTCGCCTGCCCCGGGCAAGGGCACGTCGCGGCGTTTGAGCCCGAGCGCTTCGGAGATGCGCAGGCCGGATCCGTACAACAGCGCCATCACGGCGGCATCGCGCGCCCAGATCCAGGGATCGCGGGTCTCGCCGGCGCGTTCCTCGGCGTCGGTGAAGCGCCTCGCCGCCGCGATCTGGATCGGCTTCGGCAGGGTCTTGCCGACCTTGGGGGCACGGATCGCCGATAGCGCCCCGACCTTGCCTTTGCCTTCGCGTTCGAGGAATCGCCCGAACGACCGCAAACCTGCCAGGGTCCGCATCAGCGAGCGCCCGCCGATCGCCTCCGCTCGCCGCATCGCCATGAACGCGCGCACGTCGCTCGCCTCGAGCGCGGCGAAGCGCGCCAGCGTCACCATCGTACCCCAGTGCTCGCCGAGAAAGGCCAGACATTGGCGGAAGTCGCGCGCATAGGCCTCAAGCGTCTTCGGCGACAGCCGTCGCTCGGCGCGCAGATGCGACAGCCAATGCGTCATTTCGAGCGCAAGGTCATCGGCGGCGCAGGCAAGTTCGACCGGTTTGGCCGCGGGAGCTGGCTTGGCCATGGCGCTGTGTCGGATCCGTCTCTGTCTTGGGCCACGTGATTCCGGTGACTATATCGCATTCCTTTCGTTTACCATTCGCTAAGGGGGTGTTACGGCCGCGGCCGGACACTGGCCCCGTCCGGCGCACGGTCTTAAGTTGGGTCCTGCTACCCGGTTCGAGCCTGATTCTCCGATGGACCATGCCATTCGCGCCACCACGCCATCCGTGTCATCGACGCGCGTCGTCGATGTGCTGGTGCCGGTCGCGCTCAACCAGGCCTATTCCTACCGGGTGCCGCGCGGCATGGATCTCAGGCCGGGCGATGTCGTGTGCGTGCCGCTCGGCCCGCGCGAAGTCGTCGCGGTGGTTTGGGCGGAAAACCCCAATCCCGATCCGCGCCTGCACAATCGTCTCAAGGATGTCGGCGAAAAGCTCGATGTGCCGCCGCTGAGGGAGGAACTGCGCTCGCTGGTCGACTGGGTTGCCAATTACACGCTGTCCGCGCGCGGGATGGTGCTGCGGATGACGTTGCGGATGGGCGAGCATCTCGGCCCGGAGCGGATGCGGATGGGCGTGCGGCTGATCGGCGAGCCGCCCCGGCGCCTGACGCCGGCGCGGCGGCGGCTGATCGGCATCTTGTCCGACGGCCTGTTGCACGGCAAATCCGAAGCCGCCAGGGAAGCCGGGGTCAGCGCCGGGGTGATCGATGGGCTCGTCGATGAAGGCACGCTGACGGTCGAGCCAATGCCGGCGGCGCTGGCGCCGCCGGCGCCTGATCCATCCTACGCTCAGCCGGACTTCTCGCGCCAGCAGCGCACCGCGGTGGACGCCTTGCGGGCGCTTGCCGCGAACGGCAGTTTCCATGTCGCCTTGCTCGACGGCGTCACCGGCTCGGGCAAGACCGAAGTCTATTTCGAAGCCATTGCCGAGATCGCTCGTCGCGGCAAGCAGTCGCTGATCCTGATGCCGGAGATTGCGCTGACCGGCCAGTTCCTCGACCGCTTCGCCAATCGCTTCGGTGTGCGGCCGTTGGAATGGCATTCCGAACTGACCCCGCGTACCCGCGCGCGCAACTGGGCCGCGATCGCCGCGGGCGAAGCGCCGGTGGTGGTGGGGGCGCGTTCCGCGCTGTTTCTGCCCTACGCCAATCTGGGCCTCATTGTCGTCGATGAAGAGCATGACCAGGCCTACAAGCAGGACGACGGCGCGCATTATCATGCCCGCGACATGGCGGTGGTGCGCGCCCATATCGCCAGGATCCCGATCGTGCTGGCGTCGGCGACGCCGTCGGTCGAAACCGAAGTCAATGCGCGCAAGGGCCGCTACCAGCGCGTGGTGCTGCCCTCGCGGTTCGGCGGCCAGCACATGCCGCATATCGAGGCGATCGATCTGCGGCGGGAGCCGCCGGCACGCGGCCGCTTCATCTCGCCGCGTCTCGCCGAACAGGTCGGGCTTGCGATCGAGCGGCGCGAGCAGGCG
>JBDTKD010000463.1:0-3085 GCA_039935515.1 Bradyrhizobium sp. | reverse complement strand
GCGCGCGCCGGATCGTATTCGACCAGCGCCTGTTCGTGGGTCAGACTCACTGCGACCTTGTCGACGCCGGGCTTACGCCCCAGCGCCTTCTCGATGGTGCCGGTGCAAAGCGAGCAATGAAGGCCGCCGATCCGGGCCCGAATCCGGGCTCTATCGGGGCGGCTGGCCGGTTCCTCGGTCCATAAGGGCGATGTTCCGGATTCCGCTGCGGCTGCAATTATCATGGCATCCTCCGTTGAGTCTGCCGACCGGCGTTGGCGCTTTGGAGAGCTTCGAGCCGGTGGGCTTCGAAGGGTAGTCTGCGCTCCGTACCGACATACGGAGTCAAGAGGCGACGGAAGCTAATTTGGCGCCCAGGTCACGATCGGCCGACAACCGCATATCCGGCCTGCTGGATCGTGGCGGCAAGGCGCTCCTCGCTCGCGGCATTCGGGTCGAACAAGATCCGAGCTTCTCGCGCCTTGAACGAGACGGTCGCCTTCCGCACTCCAGGTTCCGACGAGACGAGCGCAGCGACGGTGCGCGCGCAACCGTCGCAGTGCATGCCGTCGATCTTGAAGATGGCTGTTTTCATCTTGAGTCCTCTTGCTGCTTGGCTCTGGCGCTGCCGCTCGCCCGGAGGCGGAGGTCCGTCTGCCTCCGGGCGAGCGGCATTCGCGCCCGTTCGTACGGACAAGGCATCGATGATGGTGCAAGCACGCAGTGCGCCGCCGCCAGGGCAGGAGGCGATCAGGGCATCGAGCGCCGCCCGCATATGCTGAAGCTGCGCAATCTTGCGATCGACATCCTCGCGCTTGGCCACGGCCTGAACGCGCACAACGCCGCAGTCGGCGGCCGGGTCGGCCCGCAGCGACAGGAGGTCCGCGATCTCGCGTAGCGAGAAGCCGAGTTCCTGCGCCTGCCGGATGAAACGGATATGTTCGACGACGGTATCGTCATAGAAACGGTAGCCGCCGCTTCCCGGCCGCGGCGGCTGCGCGATCAAGCCGCGGCGCTCATAGAAACGAATGGTCTCGATGCCGACGCCCGCGCGCTCGGCGGCTCGGCTGATGGTGGTCGTTTTGGTCATAACGCCTCTCTCTCGATCATAATGCACTCCGTACTACAGTACGGAGTCAATGGTCGATTATCAGGTCGGTGTTAGCTCTGCGTGACTGGGTGGCGTGGCGCCAAACGTCGGGCTTCCACTCGCTGGAAAGTCAAGTGGCTATGATGGTTTGGGCCTAAGTTGGTCGCACCGCCCGGAGGCGAGCTGGTCTGACTTGATTTAGATCGATCGTTCCATTATGTGCATTGGGGCCGACAACAAGAGTTAGTGAAGTCCACCATGCCGCGCACGCGCATACTCGATGATGAAACCGTGCTTGACCGCGCCACCTCGGTCTTCTGGCGCCGCGGCTACGCCGCCACATCCCTGCGCGACCTCACGGAGGCGACAGGTCTGAGCACCGCTGCGCTCTATCACCGCTTCAACGACAAAGAGGGGCTCTTTCTTGAATCCCTGCGCCGGTATGCGGATCAGGGACTGACCGACCGCTTTGCACGGCTCTCGGCACTGAAGTCTCCTGTCACCGCCATTCGTACGTTTTTCGACGAGCTGATCGACATGTCGGTCGATGACCCGGATCGGCTTGGATGCTTTCTGGTGAATACGGTGCTCGATGGCGCGGCGACTTCTTCCGTTGCCTCCGCCCTGGTGCGCGCGAGGCTCGGCGATGTGGAGGCTTTCTTCCGCTCAAGTCTCCAGCGCGCCCGCAAAGCTGCTCTGATCGACGCGACGATAAAACCGACAGCAATGGCGGAGATACTGCTCGGTACCGTGCTCGCGATCCGAGTACTGGCTCGCCTCGACCCGGACCGCGCGCGATTGCGCCGCCTCGCCGATAACGCCCTCCTCCCACTCATCCGGCAGACACGGGCACGTCCATGATGCCGTCAATACGTTCGCTTCCCGACTTAAACGCAGGAGAATACAATGACTGACAATGCCAGACTTTCACTCTCGCCAGTAACGCTGGAAAACGCCGACCCGCGCGCAAAGGCAGTCCTTGAAAAGGCAAAAGCCTCGGTCGGCTTCATCCCCAACATGTATGCCGGGATGGCCAACTCGCCGGGGTTACTGCAGACCTATCTCGATGGCTATGACGCATTCCGTGCGCACTAGGGATTCACGCCGGCCGAGCAGGAGGTCGTTTTCCTGACGATCAGCCGCGAGAATGGATGCGATTATTGCATGGCGGCTCACAGTATGATCGGCGAGAAGGTCTCAAAGGTTCCCGCCGATGTCCTCAGCGCCCTGCGCTCGGGCACAAGCGTTGCCAATCCCAGGCTCGCCGCGCTCAGCACGTTCACGTCGCATATGTTTACGACGCGCGGACGACCGACGGCGGCCAACCTGAAGACCTTTCTGGATGCCGGCTACAAGGAAGAGCAGGTGCTTGAAATTGTCCTCGCGCTCGCGGTGAAGACGCTCAGCAACTATGCAAACCACGTCAACAACCCCAAGGTGGATGACGCATTCGCTGCGTATGCATGGAGCCCGAGCGCTTAACGAACCGGAGAATGGCGGTCCGCATCACGACTGCGCGTCTTGCAGGTATGCGGTCGTGATTTGGCGGGCTGCCCATGTTGTGAATGCAGGCTGAGAGCCGAAGAACACTCACGCGAGAGGAGAATTTCATGACCGACGCGCAAGATTTTGATCTGATAGTGATCGGGGCAGGAACTGGTGGCAACGGCGTTGCCCGGATGGCAGCGGCAGCGGGCTGGAAAGTCGCCAGCGTTGACAGTATGCCCTATGGTGGCACCTGCGCCTTGCGCGGTTGCGACCCCAAGAAAATGCTCATCGCCGTCACCGAAGGCGTGGATTGGGCGCATAATCTGAAGGGCAAGGGGCTCGAAGCCGAAACGTCGATCAATTGGCGCGATATGATCGCGTTCAAGAAGACATTCACTGACGTTATGCCGTCGAGGATCGAAGCCGGACTGAAGAAGGCAGGCGTTTCCACACTGCACGGCGATGTGCACTTTACCAGCCTGGATACGATTGACGTCAACGGAACAACGCTGCGAGCGAAGCATTTCC
>JBDTKD010000462.1:0-3409 GCA_039935515.1 Bradyrhizobium sp. | reverse complement strand
CATCCGGGCTACGGGGCAATACGGGGCGAATTGGCCTAGCCGCGGCCGTCCGCCGCCGCGGGCCGCCACACCAGCAGCCGTCGCTCGACCATGGTCACCGCGAGATCGATCAGGATGACGAACGCGGACAACACGAACATGCCGGCGAAAACGCCGGCGACGTCGAACACGCCTTCGGCCTGCTGGATCAGGTAGCCGAGCCCCGCCGCAGAGCCGAGATATTCGCCGACCACGGCGCCGACCACGGCGAAGCCGACCGAGGTGTGCAGCGACGAGAACATCCACGACAGCGCCGACGGCCAATAGACGTGCCGCATCAGTTGCCGTTCGCTCATGCCGAGCATGCGGCCGTTGTCGAGCACGGTGCGGCTGACTTCGCGCACACCCTGATAGACGTTGAAGAAGACGATGAAGAACACCAGCGTGACACCGAGCGCGACCTTCGACCAGATGCCGAGGCCAAGCCATAGCGTGAAGATCGGCGCCAGCACAACGCGCGGCAGCGCGTTGGACATTTTCACATAGGGGTCGAACACCGCGGCAACCCGCGGCTGGCGCGCGAACCAGAAGCCGACCGCCACGCCGCCGAGCGAACCGATCGCGAAGGCGAGAATCGACTCCCACAGCGTGATCGCCAGATGCTTCCAGATGATCCCGCTTCCGAACCAAGCGATGATCTGGCTGCCGACATCAACCGGATTGGAAAAGAAGAAGGGCGGCAGCACGATGCGGCCGAAGATCGGCACCGTGGCAAGCAACTGCCAGGCCGCGACGCCCACCACCGCGACCAGCAACTGCAATGCGAACAGCCCAATCCTTGACCCGCCCAAGCTCTCCTCCCCGAACTATTCCGCCGGCAAGATCCCGGCGCGATCCTCGCCGCAACGGGCCGAGCCGCCTCGCACGGCCAGTTATCCAGCACCCGATTGCGCGTAGCCCTTCAACACCTCGGCCTTCAGAACACTCCATATCTCACGATGAAGCGAATGAAATTCCTTATCCAGCCGGACCTCGAAAATATCGCGCGGGCGCGGCAGCGACACCCGCCAGTCGCCGATGATGCGCGCACCCGGCCCTGCCGACATGATCACCACCCGATCCGCCAGCGCGATCGCCTCTTCGAGGTCGTGGGTGACGAATAGCACCGCCTTGCGATCCGCAGTCCACAACTCGAGCAGCAGATTGCCCATGATCTGCCGGGTCTGGGCATCGAGCGGGCCGAACGGTTCGTCCATCAGCAGGATCTTGGGATCGCGGATCAACACCTGCGCCAACCCGACGCGCTTGCGCTGCCCGCCCGAGAGCATGTGCGGATAACGACCGGCAAATGCCGCAAGACCGACCGAGCCCAGCCATTGCTGCGCGCGCGCCAGCGCCTCGCTGCGGCTGACGCCGGCGATCTCGAGCCCAAGGGCTACATTGTCGATCGCGGTCTTCCAGGGAAACAGGGCGTCGGCCTGAAACAGATAGCCGGCCTGCCGGTTGAGACCGGTCAGCGGCGCATCGAAAATCCGCACGGTTCCCGATACCGGCCTGAGCAGCCCGGCGGCAACGTTCAGCAGCGTCGATTTTCCGCATCCGGTGGGGCCGACGATGGCGACAAACTCGCCGTCCTCGACCGACAACCAGGCCTGTTCGACGGCCGTATAAAGCCGCGCATCGGCGAGACGGAACGCCACCGTGGTATCGTCAAGCGCGACCGCCGTCGATCCCGCGACACCCGCTGCCCGCACGCGTTTTCCCCCGATCTCTCCAAGTTCGGCCTGTGGCTTAACGCCCCCGCCGCGACAATTCAACCGATCGCGGCACCAGGCAGGTGCCGCGGTCGGCTTGGTAGCGTGGCGGCGGTGTGATAGTCCCACCCTATGAGCGCCGCCCCGCCATTGATCGCGTTCGCGCATGTCGGCAAAAGCTTCGACGGCGGCCGCGGCGCAAAACCCATCGTTGCCGTGGACGACGTCTCGCTCGAGGTCGCCGAGGGGCAATTTCTCGCCATTGTCGGCGGCTCCGGCTCCGGCAAGACCACGCTGCTGCGGCTCGCCAATCGGTTGATCGATGCCGACAGTGGCAGCATCACCATCGAGGGCGAGGACGTGCGCGCGGCCGATCCCGTGCAATTGCGCCGCCGCATCGGCTATGTGTTCCAGAGCAGCGGGCTGTTTCCGCATATGAGCGTCGCCGACAATATCGGGATCACGCCGAAACTGCAGGGCCTACCGGCAACCGAGATTGCCTCGCGGGTCGACGAGCTGCTCGATTTGGTCCGGCTCGAGCGCGGTCAGCACCGCGACCGCCTGCCGCACGAGTTGTCGGGCGGCCAGCGCCAGCGCGTCGGCGTCGCCCGGGCGCTGGCGGCAAGGCCGCGCATCGTCCTGATGGACGAGCCATTCGGCGCCCTCGATCCCCTCACCCGCGATGCGCTCGGCGACGACTACCGCGCCCTGCACCAAAGGCTGGGGCTGACCACGGTGATGATCACCCACGACATGGCCGAGGCGGTGCTGCTCGCCGACCGCATCGCGGTGATGCGTGCCGGGCGGCTATTGGCACAGGGCACGCCGGCCGAGCTTGCAGCCAGCGGGGATCCCTATGTCGGTGAGCTGCTGCGCACGCCGCGGCGTCAGGCCGAGCGGCTCAACGCGCGGCTGCCGCGGGACGGCGCGGCATGAGCCTGTTTTCCGACCCGCGCTGGAGCGAAGCGCTGGCACATCTGCCGGATTATCTCGGCAACCATGTGCGGGTCAGCGTCACGGCGCTGGCGCTCGGACTATTGGCGAGCCTGCCGCTGGCGATAGCGGCGCGCAACCGGCCGGTGATGCGCGGCGCGCTGCTCGGGCTTGCCAGCATCGTGCAGACGGTGCCGGGTCTCGCGCTGCTGGCGCTGTTCTATCCGTTGCTGCTGGCGCTGGCCGCGCTGTCGCTATCCTGGTTCGGATTTGGCTTCTCCGCGTTCGGATTTCTGCCCGCGGTGCTGGCGCTCGCGCTCTATTCGATGCTGCCGGTGCTCCGCAACACCATCACCGGGCTGCGCGGCGTCGATGCGGCGATCCTCGAGGCCGCGCAAGGCGTCGGCATGACGCCGCGCCAGTCGCTGTTGTCAGTCGAACTGCCGCTGGCGCTGCCGGTGATGATGGCAGGCATCCGCACCGCGGCGGTCTGGGTGATCGGCACCGCGACGCTGTCGACGCCGATCGGCCAGACCAGCCTCGGCAATTACATCTTTGCCGGGCTGCAGACCCAGAACTGGGTATTCGTGCTGTTCGGCTGCATCGCCGCCGCGGCGCTCGCGCTCGTGGTCGATCAATTGCTGGCGCTGATCGAGACCGGCTTGCGGCTGGGCAGCCGCCTCCGCATCCTGCTCGGCGGCCTCGGCATCGCGGCGCTGCTCGCCGCGACCCTGGTACCGTCG
>JBDTKD010000461.1:0-6751 GCA_039935515.1 Bradyrhizobium sp. | reverse complement strand
AGGTGCATCAATGATTCAGATGCAGACCAACCTCGACGTGGCCGATAATTCAGGCGCACGCCGTGTCATGTGCATCAAGGTGCTTGGGGGCTCCAAGCGCCGCTATGCCACCGTGGGCGACGTCATCGTGGTGTCGATCAAGGAAGCGATCCCGCGCGGCAAGGTGAAGAAGGGCGACGTGATGAAAGCCGTCGTGGTGCGGGTCCGCAAGGACATCCGCCGCGCCGACGGCTCCGTCATCCGCTTCGACCGCAACGCCGCCGTGCTGATCAACAACCAGTCGGAGCCGGTCGGCACCCGTATCTTCGGGCCGGTGCCGCGCGAACTGCGCGCCAAGAACCACATGAAGATCATTTCGCTCGCGCCGGAGGTGCTGTGATGGCTGCCAAGATCCGGAAAGGTGACAAGGTGATCGTTCTCAACGGCCGCGACAAGGGGCGCACCGGCGAGGTGTTCGAGGTGCGTCCGGACCAGGGCAAGGCGCTGGTTCGCGGCATCAATCTCGTGAAGCGCCACCAGAAGCAGACCCAGGCCCAGGAGGGCGGCATCATCTCCAAGGAGTCGCCGATCCACCTTTCCAACATCGCCTTCGTCGGCAAGGACGGCAAACCGACCCGTGTCGGATTCAAAATTCAGGCGGATGGCACCAAGGTACGCATCGCCAAACGCTCGGGAGCAGAGATCGATGGCTGAGACCGCCTATGTGCCGCGCCTGCGCGCGGAATATGACAAGAGCATCCGTGGCAAGCTGACGGAACAGTTCGGCTACGCCAATGTCATGCAGGTGCCGCGGCTCGACAAGGTCGTGCTCAACATGGGCGTCGGCGAGGCCGTCAACGACCGCAAGAAAGCCGAACTGGCGGCGGCCGATCTGGCGCTGATCGCCGGCCAGAAGGCGGTCGTGACCTATTCGCGGATCGCGATTGCGACCTACAAGCTGCGTGAAAACCAGCCGATCGGCTGCAAGGTGACGCTGCGCAAGGCCAAGATGTACGAATTCATCGATCGCCTGGTCAATGTAGCGTTGCCGCGCGTGCGCGACTTCCGCGGCCTCAACCCGAAAAGCTTCGACGGTCGCGGCAACTATTCGCTCGGCATCAAGGAGCACATCATTTTCCCCGAAATCGATTTCGACAAGATGGGGGAAACATGGGGCATGGACGTCACGGTGTGCACCACGGCGCGCAACGACGACGAAGCGCGAGCGCTGTTGACCGCATTCAATTTCCCGTTCCGGCAGTGAGACGCTGAACAGCCTCTCAAACGCGGAAACCCAGGAGCCAAGCATGGCAAAGAAGAGTTCGATCGAGAAGAACAATCGTCGCAAGCAGATGACCAAGAACGCCGCGGCCAAGCGTGCAAAGCTGAAGGCCATCATCGCCGACAGGAAGAAGCCGATGGAAGAGCGGTTCGCCGCGACGCTGAAGCTTGCCGAGCTGCCGCGCAATTCGTCGGCGACCCGGATTCGCAACCGCTGCGAAATGACCGGACGGCCGCGCTCGGTCTATCGCAAGAACAAGCTCAGCCGCATCGCGCTGCGTGAACTCGGCTCCAAGGGCCTGGTTCCCGGGCTCGTGAAGTCAAGCTGGTAAGGGGGTCGGACAATGTCAACGCACGATCCAATCAGCGATCTCATCACCCGCATCCGCAATGCACAGATGCGCGCCAAGCCCAAGGTTTCGACCCCGGGCTCGAGGATGCGCGCCAATGTGCTCGAAGTGCTCAAGGCCGAGGGCTATATCCGCGGCTATGCCAGCGTCGAGCATTCCAGCGGCCGCAGCGAGCTCGAGATCGAGTTGAAGTATTTCGACGGCGAGCCGGTGATTCGCGAGATCGAGCGGGTGTCGAAGCCGGGGCGGCGGGTCTATGCCTCGGTGAAGAACCTGCCGCGCGTGAACAACGGGCTCGGAATTTCGGTGTTGTCGACGCCAAAGGGAATCATGGCCGACCACGACGCGCGTGACGCGAACGTGGGCGGCGAAATTCTCTTCACGGTGTTCTGAGGAAGGGATCAACCATGTCACGTATCGGCAAGCGGCCTGTGACGGTCCCGTCGGGCGTTACCACGACCGTCGAGGGACAGACCGTCAAGATGAAGGGACCGAAGGGCCAGCTTCAGTTCATTGTGCATGACGACGTCGAAGTGAAGTTCGAGAACGGCGCGGTCAAGGTTGCGCCGCGGGTTGCCACCAACCGCGCGCAGGCGATGTACGGCACCGCGCGCGCGCAGGTTGCCAATCTGGTTTCCGGCGTCACCAAGGGTTTCGAGAAGAAGCTCGAGATCACCGGCGTCGGCTACCGCGCCGCGCTGCAGGGCAAGAACCTGCAGCTCGCGCTCGGCTATAGCCACGACGTCGTCTATGCGATTCCGGAAGGCATTGCGATCACGGTGCCGAAGCCGACCGAAATCGTCATCAGCGGCAGCGACTCCCAGCGCGTCGGCCAGGTCGCGGCCGAGATCCGCAGCTACCGTCCGCCGGAGCCCTACAAGGGCAAGGGCGTGAAATATGCCGACGAATTCATCTTCCGCAAGGAAGGCAAGAAGAAGTAACGGAGCCGGTCATGTCGAGACTCAAGATCACCAATGCCCGGCGCAAGCAACGCGTGAGGCTGGCTTTGCGCCGCACCGCGAGCGGCCGTCCGCGGCTGTCGGTGTTCCGCTCGTCGAAGCACATCTACGCGCAGGTCATCGACGACCTCAAGGGCGAGACACTGGCTTCGGCTTCCTCGCTGGAGAAGTCGATGCGCGAGGGCGGCAACACCGGGGCGAACATCGACGCCGCCAAGGCGGTCGGCAAGCTCGTGGCCGAGCGTGCGGTCAAGAACGGCGTCACCGAAGTGGTATTCGACCGCGGCAGCTATCTCTATCACGGGCGGGTCAAGGCGCTGGCCGATGCGGCACGCGAAGGCGGGTTGAGGTTCTAACGGTATCGGTTTGAACGGACACTAGGACAGGGGCTTGGGCCTCTCAAGGATTGGAAAACACCATGGCAGGTGAACGCGAACGCGGCGGACGCGAACGGAACAGGGATCGCGAGGAGCGCGACAGCGAATTCGTCGACAAGCTTGTCCACATCAATCGCGTGGCGAAGGTCGTCAAGGGCGGCAAGCGCTTCGGATTTGCGGCCCTGGTCGTGATCGGCGACCAGAAGGGCCGGGTCGGGTTCGGCCACGGCAAGGCGCGCGAAGTCCCCGAGGCGATTCGCAAGGCGACCGAATCGGCCAAGCGCAACCTGACGCGGGTGGCGCTGCGCGAAGGCCGCACGCTGCATCACGATATCGCCGGCCGTCATGGCGCCGGCCGGGTCTATCTGCGCGCGGCGCCGGCGGGCACCGGCATCATCGCCGGCGGTCCGATGCGCGCGGTGTTCGAGACGCTCGGCATCCAGGACGTGGTGGCGAAGTCGATCGGCTCCTCGAACCCCTACAACATGGTTCGCGCCACGTTCGATGCGCTGAAGCACCAGGACTCGCCGCGCTCGGTTGCGGCACGCCGCAACATCAAGGTATCCACGCTGCAGGCACGCCGTGTCGGCGGCGACGCCGAAGTCGTGGCGGAATAAACAACACGCGCTTTTCGGAGTTTACGACGATGGCCAAGGCCGCAAAGACGATCAAGGTCGAGCAGACCGGCAGCGCGATCCGCCGCCACCACTCGCAGCGTGCGACGCTGATCGGCCTCAAGCTCAACAAGATCGGCCGGGTCACCGAGCTGCAGGATACCCCTGCGATTCGCGGCATGATCGCCAAGGTTCAACACCTCGTCCGCGTCGTCGGCGAGAAATAAGGAGACAGGGCGATGAAGCTCAGCGATATCGCCGACAATGCCGGCTCGCGCAAGAAGCGCATGCGGGTCGGCCGTGGCATCGGCTCCGGCAAGGGCAAGACGGCAGGCCGCGGCGGCAAGGGTCAGACGGCGCGCTCCGGCGTGCGCATCAAGGGCTTCGAAGGCGGCCAGATGCCGCTGCACCGGCGGCTGCCGAAGCGCGGCTTCAACAACATCTTCCGGCTCGAATTCGCCGAGATCAATCTCGACCGCATCCAGCAGGCGATCGACGCCAAGCTGCTCGACGTCAAGGCCACGCTCAACGCCGAATCGCTGGTGAAAGCCCGCGTGCTGCGGCGCGCCAAGGATGGCGTGCGGCTGCTCGGCCGCGGTGAAATCAAGGCCAAACTCAATATCGAGGTTCACGGCGCTTCGAAATCCGCCATCGCGGCGGTCGAGAAGGCGGGCGGCACGGTGAAAATCCTGGCGCCGGCGACCAAGGACGAAGGCGAGGCGGCGTAACATCTGCGTCATCGCTCGTTCTGGCGGCATTGTGCACGACGGGATGATGGACTTATCGTAGCCGAGCACCAGACAATGTCCGGCGTTCGCTGCAATGCCCCGCTCAGCAGGTAGGGAATGACAGCGCAAGCGGTGCGCGGGAGAAAGCCAACCATGGTCTCAGCAGCGGAACAACTTGCGGCAAACCTGAACTTCTCGGCGCTCGGAAAAGCCGACGAACTGAAGAAGCGCATCTGGTTCACACTGGGCGCGCTGCTGGTTTACCGGCTCGGCACCTACATTCCGCTGCCCGGCATCGATCCCACCATCTGGGAACAGGTATTCAAGTCCCAGGCTGGCGGCATCCTCGGCATGTTCAACATGTTTGCCGGCGGCGGCATCCACCGCATGGCGATCTTTGCGCTGAACATCATGCCGTATATCTCGGCTTCCATCATCATCCAGCTCCTGACCACGGTGTCGCCGCAGCTCGAGGCCCTGAAAAAGGAGGGTGAGGCCGGCCGCAAGACGCTGAACCAGTACACCCGCTACCTGACGGTGCTGCTGGCGGCATTCCAGTCCTACGGCATCGCGGTCGGGCTCGAGGGTGCCGGCAATGTCGTCAGCGATCCCGGCATGTTCTTCCTGCTGTCGACCACGGTGACGCTGACCGGCGGCACCATGTTCCTGATGTGGCTCGGCGAGCAGATCACCTCGCGCGGCATCGGCAACGGCATTTCGCTGATCATTCTCGCCGGCATCGTCGCGCAGCTGCCCAGCGCGCTGGCCAATATGCTGGAACTCGGCCGGCAGGGCGCGCTCTCCACCGGGCTCATTCTGGTCGTCATCGTCATGGCGGTCGCGGTGATCGCCTTCATCGTCTTCATGGAGCGTGCGCAGCGGCGGCTGCTGATCCAGTACCCGAAGCGCCAGGTCGGCAACAAGATGTTCGAGGGCCAGTCCTCGCATCTGCCGCTCAAGCTGAATACATCCGGCGTGATTCCGCCGATCTTCGCTTCCTCGCTGCTGCTGCTGCCGGCCACGGTGGCGAATTTCAACGCCGGCCGCGGCCCGGAATGGTTCCAGTGGATCACCACCCAGCTCGGTCACGGCCGTCCGCTGTTCCTCTTTCTCTATCTGGCGCTGATCGTGTTTTTTACGTTCTTCTATACCGCGATCGTGTTCAACCCGACCGAGACCGCGGATAATCTCAAGAAGCATGGCGGCTTCATCCCGGGCATCCGTCCGGGCGAACGTACCGCCGAATATATCGACTACGTGCTTTCGCGCATCACGGTGCTGGGCGCGATCTACCTCGCGCTGGTCTGCCTGATTCCCGAAATCCTGATCTCTTACGCCGCCGTGCCGTTCTACTTTGGCGGAACCTCGCTGTTGATCGTCGTCAGCGTGACGATGGATACGGTGGCGCAGGTTCAGGGCTATCTGCTCGCCCATCAGTATGAAGGGCTGATCAGGAAATCGAAGCTGCGAGGGCGTCGCCGCTGAGACCAGTGGCTGACGCGTTGCCTCGCTTCGCCGTCTGGCCTGGATGTTGAAACAAAAGGTGGGCGGGCCACGCTCGCCGAGCCGGGGGGCTGATCGCAATGAGACTGATTCTTCTCGGGCCGCCGGGGGCCGGCAAGGGCACGCAGGCGCAGCGGCTGGTGCATCGCAACGGCATCATTCAGCTCTCGACCGGCGAAATGCTGCGTGCGGCGGTGGCCGCGCAGACCCCGGTCGGCCTCAAGGCCAAGGACGTGATGGCCGGCGGCGGCTTGGTGCCGGACGAGATCGTGATCGGGATCATCTCCGATCGGCTGGACCAGCCGGACGCCGCCAACGGCTTTATTCTCGACGGCTTTCCACGCACGGTGCCGCAGGCGCAGGCGCTGGATGATCTGCTGAAGAGGAAGCACATCCGGCTCGACGCGGTGGTGGAACTGCGGGTCAATGAAAGCGCGCTGCTGCAGCGGGTCGAAAACCGGGTCGCGGAAATGCGCGCGCGCGGCGAGGAGGTGCGGGTCGACGACACGCCGGAGGTGTTGTCGAAGCGGCTGGCAAGCTACCGCTCGCTGACCGAGCCGCTGATCCATTATTATTCGGAGCGGCGCAAGCTGCTGACGGTCGACGGCATGATGACCATCGAACACGTCACCCGGGAGATTAACAGAATCCTTGCCGCGATCGGCGCCGTGGAAGCCAAGGAATCCAAAAAGGCCGCCGAAAAGGTTGCCGCGGCCAAGCAGGTCGTAAAGGGCGGCAAAACCGCCGTCAGAACGGTCGCGAAATCCGCTGGGCGCGGCGCCAAGACTTCGAACAAACCCGCCAAGGCCTCCCGGAAGGCCGGGAAACCGGCCGCAAAAGGGCCAAAAAAGCCGCCCGCCAAGGCTTCCGCGGGTTCCAGGGCCCGCGCCGCCGGCACCCCCGGGAAAACCGTCAAAAAGGTCACGAAAAAGCGATCTAAGACATAGAGACGGTTGACGA